>JAKADD010000254.1 GCA_021820825.1 Bacillota bacterium | reverse complement strand
TGTGATTGATCAAACCCTTTTTTCTGGATCCTCGCTCCCCGTTCCAAGTTTTGATTTATAGGTTATAGGCGCGAATAAACTTTCCAACGTCTCGCTTCTCACAGAGGTGCCAGGACGGTTTCCTAAGGTCCATGTATTCGCCGTATTCCGCGCAGAACAGAGGAGACAGCGGCGCTGCAAAAGCCATGGCGGCGCTGGTGGGCACGGCAGGCAATGTCGCTCCTTCAGGCACCGCAATTTTTGCGGCAACGTCAGCATAGTTCGAAACGACTGTTGGCTGTGGCACTGGATACTGCGCCCACGCCACCTCATACCCCTGACTGGCCCAGATCGTCCATTGACCACTTGCGCGGATCAGCGACGGATTGCACCATCTCATTGACACAAAATTCTCATCGATAACACAATGATGATACTATATGATATACTCTGTTATGGATGGAGAAGGGATATGATGTCATGCATCCGAAACAGCGGCAAGAAATGCTGTTGGTGCTTTTGGCCAAGCATGGGTTTGTCTCCATTCGAGACCTGGCAGAACGGTTGACCGTGTCTGAGATGACGGTGCGTCGCGATCTGCGCGTGCTGCAAAGCCAGGGTCTCGTGAATCAGGTCACAGGCGGGGGACAGGTGGCTGGAAGTTCCAGCGAACAACCATTTATGGCAAAACGCCTTCTGCAACAAGCAGAAAAAATGTGGATTGCGAAAACTGCCCTGCCGCTCATTGAGCCGCAGATGACCATCGGTCTTTCAGCGGGTACAACAACGTGGACGCTCGCGAACGCGATCACCGGGTTTCGGGATCTGACGTTTGTGACCAACTCCACCAATATCGCCATCGAGCTGAATCACAACGGGTGGCAGGACATTATCTTGACAGGCGGTCATTTTCGCACGCCCTCCGATGCACTGGTCGGTCCACTGGCGGAAGCGACTGTGCGCAAGGTGCATATGGATATTCTGTTTCTGGGCGTGCATGGCATTGACCTCGTCACTGGCATCAGTACACCGAATCTGCTGGAAGCATCGATTGACCGTCTGCTGATGGAACGGTCGGACAAAGTCATTCTGCTGTTCGACCATTCCAAATGGGGCGTTCAGGCGCTCGCTCACATCGCGGTGATCGATGAGGTAGACGCGGTTGTGACTGACGACGCGGGCAGAGAGTTCGAGATAAGCGCGCTGCGCGACGCCGGTGTGGAGGTTTTTCTCACTGCGCAAGACGGGGTAAAAAACTGATCAAATGATCAAGGCACGCCCCGCGCATCCTGCGGTTCTTGCCGTGAGAAGATGTCAGGCTGTCTTTTGTCTGCAATACGCACCACTCTCAAGGATGGGGTTGGAGTTGATGGTATCGTGAGTGAACTGCGTTATAATCCGCTTCTTCAGGATTGGACCATGGTGGCTTCCGAGCGGCAGGCGCGTCCCCACTTGCCCAAAGACGATTGTCCCTTTTGTCCAGGTTCCGGAAAAGTTCCGGATTTCTACGATGTGTACGTTTATGACAACGATTTTCCGGCGCTCTCTCCGACGCCGTCTGAACCGGACGAGGTAGGATCGGACCTGTACAGGACGGCGCCCGCCTATGGAAAATGTGAAGTGGTCCTCTATTCATCCGATCATCACATGTCGCTGGCGCACATGCCGATCTCTGGAATTCGCCGTGTCATCGCTGTGTGGACGGAGCGCTTTGAAGCGCTCTCTGCGGATCCGCGCCACAAGTATATTCTCATTTTCGAGAATCGGGGTGAGGAAGTCGGTGTGACGATGCCCCATCCGCATGGGCAGATCTATGCGTATCCTTACGTGCCCCAAAAACTGCGCATTGAACTGGACGCCTGCCAGGCGCATTTTCACCAATACGGACAGTGTCTGCTGTGCGACATGAATCGGTCTGAGCGGGAGTTTGGCGCGCGTATTGTTGCTGAAACGGAATACTTTCTGGCCTATGTTCCTTTTTTCACCGATTATCCATACGGCGTCTTTATCGTAAGCAAAGAACATCTGACGGCGCTGCCCGAAATGGGAGAGGAGCAAAGAAACGATCTGGCTGCCGTGTTAAAACGGGTGACTGCGGGCATGGACAAGCTGTTTGATCGTCCTTTTCCCTACATGATGGTGCTGCATCAACGACCATCGGACGGCTCCGACGTTTCTGACTCCTTTCATTTTCACATCGAGTTTTATCCGCCTCTGCGGGACCAGACCAAATCAAAATACCTGGCGTCTTCCGAAACGGGCGCCTGGGCGCCCTGCAATCCCACGGCTGTCGAAGAGACGGCGCCGCTTCTGCGTCATGCTATCCTGGCGGCGGAACGCGACAGCGAAGAGGGGAGCGTGCGCCATGGCTGACATACCGCAGAGCGGAGTAAGAGCAGACGCCGTGGCTGACATGCTGCGGCGCGGCTGGCGACAGTTTGCGGCGTTCTCGCCAGGATCTGCGATGGATGTGCGGGTGTTCTTTGCGCCGGGACGCGTGAACCTGATCGGAGAACACATCGATTACAATGGCGGGCATGTCCTTCCCGCCGCGCTCAAAGAGGGAACATGGGTGTTTGCGCGCGTCCGGTCGGACCGCATGGCGCGCTTCGCCTCATTCAATTATCCAAAGGTTGTGGCGACATCCATTGACGGGTTGGCCTATCGTGCTGAGGATGACTACGCGAATTATCCGAAAGGGGTCATCTGGGCGGCGCTCTGCGACCAGATGCCGTTTGTGGGCGCGGATTTTCTCTTTGTCGGCAATCTCCCCGGCAGGGCGGGCCTGTCCAGTTCGGCTTCGATCGAGATGGCCACGGCGCTTGCTGTGGCGGCTTTGAGCGATTCCACACGCGCGCGGCTGCAGTTGGTGAAACTCGCACAATGGGCGGAAAACGCATTTGTCGGCGTCCATTGCGGAATCATGGATCAGTTTGCAGTCGGCATGGGGCAGGCGGGGCACGCGTTGCTGCTTGACACGGCTACGCTCGATTATGAGCCGGTGCCGTTTCAAACGGGGGATTATCGGCTGGTCATCGTCAACACCAACAAACAGCGCGGCTTGGCCGATTCCCGTTACAACGAAAGACGGGCGGAGTGCGAAACGGTGTTGGCCACTGTGCAAAGGCGCATGCCGGCGGTGCGGCATCTGGCGGAGTTGTCGATCGGCGAGTGGGAGCGCTGCGCAATCGATGTGGAGAGCCCGGCGGGGCAAAAACGCGGCAGGCATGTGGTGACCGAAAATAAACGGGTGATCGAGGCGGCGGCCGCTTTGCGAGCGGAGCGGTTGCCCTTGTTTGGCGAATTGATGAGGCAGTCTCATGAATCATTGCGAGACGACTATGAGGTGACGGGTTACGAACTTGACACTCTGGCCGAGGCGGCATGGGATGTTCCAGGGTGCATCGGGGCGCGCATGACGGGCGCCGGGTTCGGCGGCTGCACAGTCAATCTTGTGCATGGCGACGCTCTTGTGCGCTTCCAGGATGAGGTGGGTCGGCGGTATCGCGACGCCACGGGACTCACGGCGGCGTTTTACGTCAGTGAGATCGGCGCAGGGGCGCGGGAAGTAACGGAGGAGGCGAGGACGTGACGGCAGTTTTGGTGACAGGCGGAGCGGGGTACATCGGCAGCCATACGGTGGCGGACCTGAAGAGCCGCGGAGAAGAGGTCGTGGTGATTGACAATCTGCAGCGTGGCCATCGCCAGGCGGTGCTGGACTGTCCGCTGTACGAGGTGGACATTCGCGATACGGGTGCGGTTACGGACATCGTACGACGGCATGAAGTCGAAAGCGTGGTGCACTTTGCCGCGCATTCGCTTGTTGGAGAAAGCGTCAGACAACCGCTCAACTATTATGCCAATAACGTCGGCGCAACGGAGCGGTTGCTCTCGGCGCTCGTGGACTGCGGAGTCAAGCGGATCGTATTTTCTTCCACGGCCGCCGTATACGGCGAGCCGCTGCGAGTTCCGATTGACGAGGATCATCCGACGGGGCCCACCAATCCCTACGGAGAGACGAAACTCGCGATTGAACGGATGCTGCGGTGGTGTCATGCGGCGTATGGTCTAAAGTCGGTGAGTCTGCGGTACTTTAACGCGGCCGGCGCCCATCCGGACCTGCCCATTGGTGAGGACCACGATCCGGAAACGCATCTCATTCCGCTGGCCATTCAGGCGGCGCTTGGCATTCGAGACCAGATCGCGATCTTTGGCGCCGACTATCCGACTCCCGACGGCACGTGCATTCGGGACTATATTGATGTGATGGATCTCGCTGCGGCCCACCGTCTCGCCTTGGAACGACTGCGCAGCGGCGGCGCCGTTGAGGTGTTCAATCTCGGCATTGGCAAGGGCTTCTCCGTGCTGGATGTAATTCGGGCTGTGGAGCGTGTTGCCGGGGTGCGTGTACCCATTGTCGAAGCAG
>JAKADD010000253.1 GCA_021820825.1 Bacillota bacterium | reverse complement strand
CCGCTATGGTCAAGCCGGGTATCGTCTTGTAACAATGGTTGCCACAGACGAACGGGAACTGCGAGGGTCTTTTGTTCTACGTTACTTTATGGTGGCTGGCAGCGAGAACGAGATCCTGGAATGCCAGACCGCCGTTCCTGCAACCGATCCATCCTACGCGTCGGTCACGCCGTTTCTTCCCGCCGCAGACTGGTATGAACGAGAAGCGTTTGATCTGATGGGCCTGCAGCCCACGCTGCATCCAAATTCCGAGCCGCTTGTGTTGCATGGAACGCGGATTATGGGCGCATTTCCACTGCGCAAAGATTTTTTGCTGCAAGGAACGCTTCCTCCCGTGCAGCGGCCCGTCCATCAGGCGGACCTGGACGAAGGCCAATTTGAAGTTCCCGTTGGCCCAATTCATGCCGGTGTTATAGAGCCGGGTCATTTTCGCTTCCGCGTTCATGGAGAAGACGTCGAGTCGATGTCCGCGCACCTCTTTTATACTCATAGGGGTCTTGAGAAACGGGCGGAAGGGATGGACTTGGAAGAAGGGATCGCGCTTGCGCAACAAACATGCGGCGTATGCAGTGTATCCCATGCGCTATCCTACGCCCAGGCAGTCGAAGCGCTGGCGCAAGTAGAGATCTCGCCGCTCGCCAAACTGATCCGCGTCGTTATGGGCGAACTGGAACGTCTCTACAATCACGTCGGGGACATCGGCAATATCTGCGCAGGAATCGGGTTTTCCTTTGGCGCCATGCAGTGTGGCAGGCTCAAGGAAACGTTGCAGCAGTTGAACGACGACGTAACAGGACACAGATACCTGCGCGGAGTGGTTGGCGTAGGCGGCGTATTGCAGACCCTCTCGAAGGGTGCGCGCGAACACATAGGAATCATCGTGGAACAGGTGAATCACGAATTGGCCCCCATTGTAGACGCCATCCTGAGCCACGAGATAGCGTGTGACCGATTTCGCAACACCGGTGTGCTGACACAGGATGTCGTACAGAGGTTGGGTGTTGTGGGACCCGCCGCCCGAGCATCGGGCGTACGCCGGGATGTTCGGATCGACCACCCATACGCGGGCTATGAAACTTTTGCGCTGACCGTGCCGGTATTTGCCAGTGGAGACGTGATGACGCGTTTAGAGCAGCGGATAGCCGAGTATTACGTCAGCGCGGCGCTGGTAGCAGAGGCTTTGCAGCGACTTCGCGACCAGCAGTCAGATTCAATCCTGGAGGCCCTGCGCGCCCCCATCGGAAAGATCCGGCCGTATACTTACGCGCTCGGCATGAGTGAGTCGCCCCGGGGAGAAAACGTACACTTCGTCATGGCCGGAGAAGACAATACCATTTCTCGACTGCGCATCCGTTCTGCCTCCTACGCGAACTGGCCAGCGGTTCCCTATGCAGTGCCGGGCAATATCATTGCGGATTTCCCGCTCATCAACAAGAGCTTTGAACTCTGTTATGCCTGTTGCGATCGCTAAATCAGGAGGGATCCCGATGTGGAAACTAATAAAGCAACGCTTGATCTCACCCTCAGTGACCAGAGATATTCACGAGATTCTGGATGACGCAAAGAAACGAGCCGGGGCTTCCCATGAACCAGTTCCTGCGACCGATCTGACAAACACTTGGCAGAAGCGAATTGCAACCGCATTCGGCGGCTCCCTGCATGTGCGGCACGTCGACACGGGTTCTTGCAACGCGTGTGAATGGGAATTGACAGCACTCCTGAATCCCGTATATGATGTGCAGCGACTGGGAATCGATTTTGTCGCTTCGCCCCGTCATGCTGATGTGCTGATTGTGACTGGTGGACTCACCCGCAATTTGGCCGAGGCGTTACAGGCGACGTACGAGGCGACAGCCTCCCCCAAAGCAGTCATTGCGCTCGGCGACTGTGCCTGTGGCTGCGGATTACTGGGCCAAACATATGCCCAGCAGGGTGAAATTTCGACAGCCGTTCCGGTATTGCTGAACATACCTGGCTGTCCACCGCATCCGCACACAATCATCGCAGGTCTTATGGAGGCCATGCGGTTGCTAGAAGAGGGGAGGAAGACAAGTGGACACCCAACTACAGCAGTTTAAGGCAGAGTTTTTCAAGGCGCTTGCTCACCCACTGCGTATCCGTATCTTAGAATTACTGCGGACCGGCGATAAATTCGTCAATGAACTGCAGACTGAACTGAGCGTCGACGGTTCTGTGGTATCGCAGCAGCTGGCGTTGCTGCGCAACAAGAACATCGTCATTGGCAGTAAAGACGGAACAAAGGTGACCTACTCTGTCAAGGACCCTCTGATCTTCGAGTTGCTGGATATCACTCGCAGGATTTTTAACAACAGTCTCAACGATACGATCACGATGTTACAACGGATGGAGAATGACGCCGGCAATGACTGGCACTGATTAATCCAGCGCCTTTAACCGGCCGGAGGGGACCGTCTGCCGCCAAAGATGTTCAGGAATGTGATGATGTTTGGCGGTTGCTGGACTTTGCTGTCCTGTGAGAGGCCCGCTGAAAAAGTGTACTTGATGCCCTCCTCCACGGGCATGTCAAGAATCCTGACCCGTTCTTTGGGCACGATCATGGTCAGTCCGGACATTTGAAAACTGAGCGGAACGAACACCGCCAGCTTGCTTTCGTCTGCGACGCCGAAGGCCTCCATGCCCTCCGAACGGGTCAAAAACCCGATCAATTCAATTCCTGAGTCTGACATGGTGATGACAACAACCTTCTGAAAGCCATGACGACCCCCGACGAATGATTCCACGGTGTCCTTCACGATGCCATAAATGCTCTTGACAACAGGAACCCGCTTCAGCAGTCTGTCAACGTATGCGAACAGGCTCCGGCTGAACCAGTGGGTGGCCAGAGCGCCTGCAATGGTGATCAGGATGACTGTCAAAAGCAGACCCAGACCCGGTATATAGTGATGATCAACCGTCGTCAGTTCCGCGCCGACCAGATTGTCAAAAAAATTGAACAGTTGCACCACTACCCAAATCACAATTCCGATTGGCACAATCGTGATTACACCGTTCACAAAGTACTTGCGCAAGGTTTTTATCATTCCGATTTCAATCCACCTGTCTGGCAGTTTACGCTTGTCTGCGTTATGGTACACTACGTATATAATACCTTATACGTCAGGAGTCGATCACACTGCGCCCTATCAGTTCAGAAACGCATCCAGTAAACGGCCGCAACGGCCATCACGGTTCCGTGGGCAGAGTTCGCGCCGGGCGCCATAACGAATTTCACAGCACGCTCGCCGCTGCACTGCGCAGCGATTCCGCAACCATGGTCAGCACTGCGGCGACCGCGCCCGTTGCGCCGTCAGCGCTGACCGGACCGATCGGCGGCGCTTCGACACAGCAACAGGCAGACGCCCTGTTGGCGCAATTGCTGCAGAGTGAGCTGGAAAGCAGTCTCGGCGCATGGCAAACCGGATCGACCCAATCCAGTTCAGTCTCCGGTTCCATGAGCAATCCCCTCACAGGCGGATTGACGAGTTCACCCACACAGGACCCCGCAGTGCTCATGGCCATGCTGACAGCGCAACTGACGGGCGGCGCAGCCGCCAGTTCCAACGCGACCGCCAGTTCCAACGCGACCGCCAGTTCCAACGCAGCCGCCAGTTCCAACGCAGCCGCCAGTTCCAACGCGACCGCCAGTTTCAACGCAGCCGCCAGTTCCGGCTCCCTCGCGGCCAGCGCCGCCACAGCAGCGGCAAGCGACCTGACCGCCTCTGCAACTGGAAATGGAACAGCGGCGAACAGCATTCCTTTCGCACAAAACGGAAACTTTGCCCAAACGCTTTTGCCCCTGATCGACAAACTCGCGCCGCAGTACGGTCTCAGTCCCAGCCTTGTAGCGGCAGTCATTCAGCAGGAATCCGGGTTTCAGCCAAACGCCACGTCGCCGTCAGGAGCCATGGGCCTCATGCAACTCATGCCAGCTACGGCCGGCATGCTCGGCGTCGCCAATCCCTACGATCCACTTGCCAATATGCAGGGCGGCATGAAGTATTTGAGCGGACTGCTCACCCATTACCATGGCAATCTTGCGCTCGCCCTCGCAGCATATAACGCGGGACCTGCGGCGGTGGCGCAGTACGGCGGCATTCCCCCGTTTGCGCAAACACAGAATTATGTCGCCGACATCATGTCGCGTCTTGGACAACAACCGTAGCGCTCTCGCCGCACGGGAGCGCACAGAGCCGGACGGGTTTCCGATTATATCGTAACCCGCCCGTCTTTGTAAGTCTTATGCGCCTCACAGAGGAATCCTTGCATCTGCCGCAGTCGCTGTTCCTGAAACACTGACGGCATTCTCATGCAGTTTTTCCAGGCGTTGCGCCGCCAACAATTCACGAACCACTCTGCGCAGTGGATCTTCAGGAATCGTGACTGTCGC
>JAKADD010000252.1 GCA_021820825.1 Bacillota bacterium | reverse complement strand
CTGGCCACGCCAGCGTCTGATTCGGCAAAGAGCGCCCGTCGTTCCGAGTGACCCAGGATCACATAACGACAGCCAAGCGCGAGCAGCATCGCAGCCGACACTTCACCCGTAAATGCGCCTTCCTGCGCTTCATGCATTTGTTGCGCACCGACTCCCACATGCACACGGTCGAGCGCTTCCGCCAGTCCGTAGAGGGCTGTGGCGGGCGCGCAGATCACTGCCTCGACGGGTTGCCCGTCGGTTGGCAGTTGCAGCGCGGCAAGCTCTTCCGCAAATGCGAGCGCGTCCGTGCGGGTTTTGTACATTTTCCAGTTCCCCGCCAACAGTTTGACGCGTGTCGTCACTGTTCTCCATCCCCTTTCGACTGCAGCGCCGCCACGCCTGGCAGCAGCCGCCCCTCCAGAAACTCCAGAGACGCGCCGCCGCCCGTCGAAATATGCGTCATGCGCTCCGCAAGGCCCGCCTTCTCCACGGCGGCGACGGAATCGCCCCCGCCGATGATCGTCACTCCCTGAACGGCCGCGACAGCCTGCGCCACCGCGTCAGTTCCCAGCGCGAATCGCTCCATCTCAAAGACGCCCATGGGGCCGTTCCAGATGATCGTGTGCGAACGGGCAATCGCGTCCGCGTACAGTCTGCTGGTTTGCGGACCGATGTCCAGCGCCATTTCATCGTCCTGCAGGTCGTCAAGCGCTGCGACTCGCGCTGGCGCATCTGCGGCAAAGCGTTTTGCCGCCACCAGATCCACCGGCAAAAGCAGTTCCTTCCCAGTCGTCGCAGCCTGCTCCAAAAGCGCGCGCGCCAGTTCAGTCTTGTCCGCTTCCACCAGCGATTTGCCCATGCGATGTCCTTGCGCCAGCAGGAACGTGTTCGCCATCCCGCCGCCAATCAGCAGTGTATCCACTTTGGTCAGCAGATTCTCAATAACGCGGATTTTATCGCTCACTTTGGCGCCGCCTATGATCGCCGCAAACGGCCGTTCGGGAGCGGCCAGAGCATCCCCCATGACACGCAACTCACGCTCCATGAGAAGCCCCGCCGCTGACGGCAGCAAATGGGCGACGCCCTCTGTGGTCGCGTGCGCGCGATGCGCCGCGCCAAATGCGTCATTGACATACACATCCGCCAATTGCGCAAACGCGGCGGCGAGTTGCGGATCGTTTTTCTCTTCACCCTTATCATACCGCACGTTTTCAAGCAGCAGTACATCCCCGGCGCCAAGCGCCAGTGTGCGGGCCAGCGCCTCGGTTCCCACCACATCCTCACTGAATGCGACAGGCGCATGCAGCAGCTGCGCCAGCCGGACGCCCACCGGGCGCAGCGACAGCTCTGGCGCGCGTTCGCCTTTGGGGCGACCCAGATGACTCGCAAGAATGATGCGCGCTCCCTGCCCGCGCAGATACTGAATCGTCGGCAGCGCGGCGCGTATGCGCGTATCGTCGGTAATGACCCCATTCTCCATCGGCACGTTAAAATCGACGCGCACTAACACGCGTTTTCCCTGTACAGCGATATCCTTCACCGTCAATGTAACCATCATTAACGCCCCCTGCCCGCCTGCTACAGTCCGCGTCCGGCGATGTATGCGGTCAGATCGACCACGCGATTCGAATAACCCCACTCATTGTCATACCAGGATATGACTTTAGCCATACTGCCCTCAATCACCATCGTCGACAGCGCGTCGACGATCGACGAAAGCGGATCGCCGTTAAAGTCGCGGGAGACCAGCGGTTTGTCCGTGTAGCCGAGAAATCCCTTGAGCGGCCCCTCTTTGCTGGCTTCCAGCAAAGCGTCGTTGATATCGTCGACAGTCACTTGCTTGCTCAGTTCCACCGTCAGATCAACCACCGAAACGTTTGGCGTTGGCACGCGCATGGAAAAGCCGTTCAGTTTGCCTTTCAGTTCAGGCAACACAAGCGACACCGCCTTTGCGGCCCCTGTGGAAGTCGGGATGATCGACAGGTTTGCCGCGCGCGCGCGGCGCAAGTCCTTATGCGGCAGGTCGAGAATCTGCTGATCGTTCGTATACGAATGCACCGTCGTCATCAGACCGTGAATGATGCCAAACCGCTCATGCACCACTTTGGCGATCGGCGCCAGGCAGTTCGTGGTGCAGGAAGCGTTGGAGATGACGTGGTGTGCGGCGGGATCGTACCGGTCGTGATTGACGCCCATCACAATGGTGATGTCTTCGCCTGACGCCGGCGCGGAAATGATCACTTTTTTTGCCCCGCCGTTCACGATGTGCACCTGTGCCTTCGCCTTGTCGGTGAACAGTCCTGTCGATTCGACCACGACATCGATATCATGCTCCGACCATCTGAGGTTCGCGGGATCGCGCTCCGAGAACACCTTGACGCGCTTGCCGTCCACCACGAGATCTGCGCCGTCCGCCTGCACGTCGTGGGGGAAGATACCGTGAACCGAGTCGTATTTAAGAAGCATGGCCAGTGTTTCGGCATTCGTCAGATCGTTCACAGCAACGATGTTTACATCGTTGCGCGCATACGCAGCCCGAAATACGTTGCGTCCAATCCGTCCAAATCCATTGATCCCTACGCGTACAGTCATGTGTCAATCGTCCCCTTTATAGACGTGTTCCAGTTCTGAGTACATCCTCAGACTGGATGATTCAGTTACAAAGCTGCAATAATCGCCCTGCAGTGTGCAACAGTCCGCCGCGAACAGCGCCCGCGTTCAGTCGTCAGCGCTCAATCCTGAAACTGTTCGACGATCGCCTGCGCCGCGCCCTCATCCGTGACCAGCGCGTCAATATGATAGGCGCGCGCGACCGCGCGAATCGCCGCGCCCTTTGCGGCGCCTCCGGCCACTCCGATCACGGCCCGAATGCCGGAGAGATCCTCCAGACGCAACCCAACGGTGTTCATGACGTGGACGATCCGCCCCTGTGCGTCAAAATAATACCCGAACGCCTCCGCCACGGCCCCTCGCGACCGCAACAGTTCCATCGTGTCGTCATCGAGCCGGCGCCGGCGCGCCATCGTCAGCGCGTCGCCAATGCCGTGGATCACGATGTCCGCGCCCCGGATTCGCTGCACCATTTCCGACACGCTCGGTTCCTGCGACAGACGTTCCGCGGTCGCCTTGCTGAGTGACTCCGGCACATGGAACATGCGGTATGTGCCGCCCAACTTGTCCGCGAGTTGTGAAGCGATGGTGTTGGCAAGCAGTTCGACGCGCTCGCCCAGGCCGCCGCGCGCCGGCAATACTTCAATCGCCTGCGGCTGCGCAGAACGCGGCGTCATCTCCGCCATCATGGCCATCGACGATCCTCCTGTGACCGCAACCACGCACGGCAGACGCTGCAGATGAGACCGCAGCGTCTGCGCCGCCGCATGGCCGATATCGCGCATCACAACAGCGTCGACCGCACTGTCGCCGGGCACGATTGTCACCCGCTCGATGCCGAGTACGCGCGCCAGCACATGCTCCGTGTCATGACGGCCGTCCAGCGCCCGGATCACATGATCCAGTTCGGCAATCAGCAAAGCGCCCCCCTCTGTCACAGACATGCCGAGAGGCCCCACAACAATCAACCCCTGCTCCTTGAACAGTTCGACGTCGGCGCGCAGGATGCGCTCTGTCGTGCCGAGAACCTGGGCGAGACTCCGCCTGCCAATCGGCTGGTGCAGGTACACGCGCTGCAAAACACGGTACCGCGACCTGAGCTTGCCAGTCAATTCAGGCACCAGACGTTGACTCAACTGCAGCGAATTCACATCCTTCGCCTCCACTGCGGCGCCATACGATGCACACCCACGCTTTAGCGGCGCAAATCCAACAGGGACTATTTGCGTCCCGCTGTGTCCGAATTAGTCCCGCTACATATTGTACTATACCCTGAGTCGCCGTTTAACTCAAGACGGCATTCCCGCAGAGCGCGTCAATCCACGAACGAGCGGCGCATGGACGATGGGGCAATCTTCATTTCTTCGCGATATTTTGCTACCGTCCGGCGGGAAATCCGGATTCCTTGCGACTGCAGTATGTCGGCAAGCGCCTGGTCCGTGAGGACATCCTGTCTTTCTCCTTCGATCAAGGCCCGGATCGAAGCTTTGACGCTTGCCGATGACACTCCTGCGCCGTCGCCCGCAGCGAGTTTTGATGAGAAGAAATACCGCAACTCAAACACGCCGCGAGGCGTCTGCACGAATTTTCCCGCGACCGCCCTGCTCACTGTCGATTCATGCAAACCAAGCTCATCGGCAATCATTTTCAGGGTAAGCGGTTTCAAATGTGTTGGCCCGAAGTCAAAAAAACCCTGTTGAACCAGCGTGAGCGCTTCCACCACCCGATGGAGCGTTCGCCGCCGCGCCTCAATGCTGCGCAACAGCGCTGTCGCGGATGACAGATTGCGCAGAAGATAGTCGCGGGTGTCGCCTTCTGTTCCCCGTTCACTGCGTACACCC
>JAKADD010000251.1:1075-4453 GCA_021820825.1 Bacillota bacterium | reverse complement strand
CGACAGACCGCGCGACCGCCCGATAGAGTTCATCAATCGCCGCCAGTCGACCGCTGTGCGCATCCACGGAAACAACCAGATAACCGGCCTGTTCGGCAGTCCGTTTCAGGCGCCTCAACAGATGTGTCTTTCCCGCGCCTGACCGTCCACGCACAAACTTGATTTTCCCGGCGCCCTGGTCAATAAACCCGGCAAGGTATTCCCTGACCCAGAACGCTTCGATCCCGCCGGGATCGACGAACGTCCTGTCCACTTCTCCGTCTGCAAGCATCTCCGCCGCCGGGCTCGCCCGGAACAGCGGGAGACTGTCCAATGCGCCCATCAACCGTTACCCCCCGATTCCAAGTCCACGGCCGTCAACTCCAGCGACCCCAAATGCTCCTTCTGCCCACCGGGCAATGGGATGACAATGGCATCTCTGGCGACTTTCGTGAAAGTGAACACCAGGCGCCGTCCGTCGCTGACTAGCGTCACGTCCGTTTGCGTGCGCAATCGATAGATGTCAAATACAAATTGGTTCAGTGGATAACCGCTGGCTGTGGTTCCTGTGCGAATGGCCAGCAGAGCGTGAATCTGTTTGAGCGATATGGCCGTCACAATCCGCTTGCCCGACTCCGCAACCTGCCGCTCCGCCAAAAGAACGTCATAGGCGCGCACCAGTGCGCGCATGAAAGACGCCGCATTGAATTTTTCCTTATACAGGCGGCTGATCTCACGGTCGACAAGAGACGCCACCGCCTTGGGGTGCAAGATGCGCACCAAGCGGTTGTTGATGTATACGCCGTCGTTCGCGAAATCCGTCTTCACTTCGACAGGAAACACGCGAAACAGAGGGTATTCGCCATCCACCTGGCGCCCCGCGGCGTGGCAGCCTTCCACGAACAGACGCGTCCATTCGTCCCGGTCGGCTTCCGTCGCCACCATCCGAAACCGATCGACCGACGATTTGAGCGCCCGCGCCTGTACAGCTACTTCGTCCGCATAGCGGATCAGATCGTCCAACTGCTTCTGCATCTCCACCCGATTCGCGAAGTCAACCTGTTTTGCGATTGCCTTGCCTCGCCCCACTCTCTCGGCAACCTTTGCAAGACCGACCAGATCTGCGCTCAGCGCCTGCGCAAAGAACGACAGACCGCCAGCCGTTTCTTCATCCCCGATACCAGCGGTCGCAACTGCAATTTCCGCTTCGTTTTGCTCGCTAATCTCCAATGCCGCTTCTCTCTCCACCAATACAACTTCCCTTCCTGAATGATCCTCCATCGTGAACGTGCGACTACTCAGCCGGGAGCGTATGCTGCTTCGCTGCTCAAACACGGCTGCGCCAAACTCGCCTCGGCGCAGCACACGATCCCGGCTGAGCGAGGCAGTTGACGAGTATCTTGGGAACTAACTTCGACAGGGATCGACAACTTCCTTCTTTAGAATACAGACGGCGGCGTAGCCAGCGGATGCGCCTTCACGCGCGCCGTGAAATCGCGTGTGCTGGCGTCGCGCCAAGAGCGACCTCACGCCTCCGTGAACAAAACGCCCACGGGGCACCTGGCGGACCGCAGAATGCGTTCCACGGTTCTTCCGCAGTAGAGTTCCCCGCCTGCAGGACGGCGCTCCGCACTGAGCAGGATCAGATCCTGACGACTCTCGTGCGCCTGCTGGACAATATCGTTCCCCACACTGTTTCCCGTGCGTATCTTGACGGCGCCGTCAACAGGAACTGCAAACGCCTCGCCCAACCGCAATATTTCGGCGATTGAATGCCAGCCAATATTTTCTTCCGACTGTATGGCGCGTACATCGAGCGATTCACTGCTGAAAGTCGCGGAGAGAGGCTGTGCTTCAATCACATAGAGAGCCGTCACCGCCGCATGCGCGCCTTTTGCAAGCGACATGGCAAATTCGGCTGCGCGCAGATCTGCGGAAGTGCCGGTTGTCGGAATCAAAATGCGTTCCAGACGATCGATCCCCTCAGTCCACTGTGGAGCGTACAGCACAAATGCATTGCAGGGCGAGTTCAGGATCACTTCATCCGCGATGCCGCCGAATGGACCTGATCCAATTTTTCCCTTGGCCGCCCCCAGGACCACCAGATCGTACCCGCGTTCGCACTCAGACAGAATCGATTTCGCGATATCGGGTTTCGGTTCGATCCGTCGCTCCCTCCACTCGATATTGGTGCCCTCGTCGCCTATGGCCCGACGACTGAAACGCTGTCCAAAAGCGCCTCCAGCATCGTTTCCAGCAGTGGCCTGTTGACCGTTCTCTTCGGCAGCGGGTTCCATGAGGCGGCGATCGCCTGCTTTCTGGACCTGCAGTACCGTAGCTTCGATGGACCGCTCGCCAGAAAGACGCTGTATGATGTCCGCAGCAAGTAAAGCATTGCGTCCATCGCGCACCGGAACAAGCATGCGCCGCAGTCCGTGCAAAAAACTTTTCTCCTCAAAAGACTGTCGCCGCAGTCGATCCGTCTCGTCAGGATCGGGCGTTGTGTGGCGAAGCGCAAAACGCAGGAACGGCGGCGCCATGATGGATGTCACCACCGCCATAATCACGATGATGGAATACATCGCTGTCGTCAGGATGCCCATCTGGAGACCGATGGTCGCCACGATGATCTCCACAGCCCCGCGCGCGTTCATTCCCGAACCCAGACTTACAGCCATCCAGTGCTTCAGACCTGCCAAACGGGCGCCCGCATACGTTCCGGCAAATTTCGCGAGCACCGCCACAGCAATGACCGCGAACAGGGAGAGCAGCAACAGGGGCGTCAAGATTTGCGTGATATTCACTTTCAATCCTGCAGAGGCAAAGAACACGGGGGCAAAAATCGCCAGGGTCATCCCTTCCAGTTTTGAACGAACCGCCGTCGTAACCCTCGGCACGCGAGCCATTTGGACACCCACCAGAAAGGAACCGAGAAAGGCCTCTACGTGCAACGCCTGCGTAACGGCCGCGCCTGCGAGACCGAGCAGAACGACCGCCGTCAACACGGGGCTTTCACCGCCAAAATAGTCATCAATCCAGGTCACCAAGGTCCGAATCATTCGATAGCCCAGTGTGAAACAGAAGGCTGCAAATGCAATGGTGCCTAGAATGGATACCAGCAGAGAGTTTATCGGCACATGCTGGGACGCCGCGATTCCAGATACAATGGCCAGCAGAAACCAGCCCACGGTATCGTTGATAATGCCCGAGGCCAGTGTGAGTTGACCGATGTCCCGGCGCATCAGATTCATGTCCAACAATATTTTCACAATCACAGGTATGGCCGATATGGACAGCGCAGTCGCCACAAACAGCAGAAAAGCCTGGTGCGCGCCTGCACTCCCCATGAGCACACCAGGAAGCAGATATGCGAGTCCATATCCGGCGACAAACGGAACA
>JAKADD010000251.1:0-1065 GCA_021820825.1 Bacillota bacterium | reverse complement strand
GAGGCAATCCACAACGCTGGTTTCGCCTTGCTTCGAACGATGTCGATGTCGGTCTCCAGACCGCTTAGAAGCAGCAAAAAGATAACGCCGATTTGGGCGATCAGTTGCAACAGCAGCCCTTGCGGCCCATGGGCCGGAAACAGCGTGTGGAATGCCTGGGGAGAGACAGAACCGATCAGCGATGGGCCAATAATGATGCCGGCCAACAGCTCACCGATGACCTGCGGTTGATTCAACCGGCGCGCAAGTTCGCCAAGAATACGGGCGACTCCCAATAGTATGATGAATTCGAGGAAAAACCGCAGTAACTCGTTCGGCGTCAGGGACATGCGGGTCTCCCTCCTTTTCTGCTGGTCCAACATCCGTGATAGACCTCTTGACGCCCCCGCCTGTTATGTCGTTCATAACCACCATCATATCATTTTAGTGCTTCTGCGAGTGGTGGTCCGTGCCGAATAGAGGTAATTTCTGCGCAGCATTCCCCTGCCTGCAAGTCACTTCGATACGCCTGTTCGCGGTCATCCCGCGCAACAGGACAGCTTCGCCACATCCTTGTCAAACGTCAGCGCCGTCAGTTTAAGCCCTTCCGCCATCGTCAGATAAGGCGCCATGGTTTCCCGCAAATCCTCGATCGTCAGGCCGAATTTCACCACCAGCGTCGCCGCGTAAATGACCTCTCCCGCATGTTCGGCCACCATATGCGCGCCAAGCACTTTACGGGTTTGCGCGTCGGCGACGAGCTTGCATACCCCTGCGGTCTCATGATTGACAAGCGCCCTTGGAACCGCAGCCAGCGGCAGCACCGACGTGATCACGTCATATCCCTGCGCTCTTGCCTGCTCCTCAGTCAACCCCACGGTCGCGATGGCTGGTTTTGTAAACGTCACACCCGGCACCGCTGTGAGGTCCACTGCCTGGCTTGCTCCGGTAACCGCATTATCTGCCGCAACCCGCCCCTCATACGCCGCCACATACACAAATTGCGGTCCGAGCGTGACGTCGCCTGCAGCATAGATGCGCGGATTGCTGGTACGCAGGTGCGAATCCACCACGATCTCTCCGCGC
>JAKADD010000250.1:2021-4465 GCA_021820825.1 Bacillota bacterium | reverse complement strand
GGCGTCCAATGCGACTCAGAGCGGACTGCAAAACCTGGGGAACGGGGTGCCTGCCAGCACGGATCGCAAAGTTGCATTGGCCATGTTTCATTCCTGGATATGGAATACGCCTGTGCGTGTGGATGTGTTTGGCGGGTCGATTGCGGCAGGCTGGGTCGACACAAAGGGCGGTTATATCAACCGTGCGCTGCGCGCGTGGGCAGAACAGTCGCACGTCCATGTGGCTCTCGAACAGCGGGCCGTTCCCGGAATGTCCATTATGCAAATGGGCAGTCATTTTTCCGCTGTAATCCGGCAGACGAGGCCTGATTGGGTGATCCTCTCCTGGGGAGGTCTGGATGATGCGGTTGCCCACACGTCAGTGAGCGCATTTCGGCAGGCGATCCGCACTGAAATTCTGGCGGCTCTGGCAGGTGGCGCCAGATTCGTGTGGGTGGTCACGCCGCCTGTCACCGCCGCCGCAGTGATCAATGGACCCAAGTTTGTGCCTGATCTGTATTTTCAGGCTGAACGGGCCCTGGCGGCGTCGCTGCATAATCCGCGTGTCGTGGTGTTTCCAGTCTTTAGTCAAATGAGTTCCTGGCTTCAGGCGCATGGACAAAATTATCAGGCGTATGAAGCGAATGGATGGCATCCAAATGCAAAGGGGCACGCGCTGGCTGGACAACTGCTGTTTCAGGACATGGAATTTCTGTTTCCTCCTTTACAGGTGAAGAAGGAACTGATCGTGAAGAAGCTCTGACACCTAGTCGGCGTATGTTTAGGCGGATGGCCACGATGCCTATCGACTTTGCGGATTGTATTGACATGTGTAATAACGCGTAATAATATGTAATTATACGGACGGAAAGGAGGACATGCGCATATGGTTGAGTTGCTTACCGTTGAAGAATTGGCGGCGATGGTTGATATGCACCCCAGAACGATTCGGCGGTATTTGCGGGAAGGGCAACTAAAGGCCATCAAGGTTGGCGGTGAATGGCGGATAAAAAGAGAGGATGCTGAAGTATTCCTTGGTGGTACAGTGCAGGCTGTCAGGAAGAAGGAGACGATCGAGGACATTACCGCTTTCCTGAACGGAACGGACAGCGAGATTGGCGGGAAAATGCAGGTCTGCGCCATTATGGACTGCTATCTGGAATCCGCAGATGATGCTCTGCGAGTGTCGGAGATATTCATCCGCCATATGAATGAGCACGATTCTGAACGTGGTCAGGCCAAATATCAGTACACGTACATGACGGATGAGAAAAAGGGTCGCTACGTTGTCTGGGGGAATCCGGAGTTTGTCGGTAAGGTGCTTTCCGCCGCTGACCATGCTGTCAAGTGACCACAGGGCCAGTTTCAGTCGAGGGAGTTGGGCCTGTAGGTCACTGTAGGTCGCTGATCCAGGAAGCCGCTGCAGCCAACGGGTTGGCGGCGTCTTCGAGTTCCCCAAAAATTCCTTGCCACTGACGTCCAAATCTGTTAAGTATACAGAAAAGAGTCTTGTTGAACGTTGTTTAGAATGGTGGCTAAGATGATGGACTTGTTGACTGGAACGAGGAACTCTGTGAATGGAAGCGATCGGGGAGGGTCGGGGCGCAGGCAAGCGCGCAGGCCTGCGCAGCGTCTCCCTCAGTGGCGATGGGCGCGATTATTGGGAGGAACGTGTGTCTGTGTCCTTGGTCTCACGATTGGGATCGGGCCAGCAGCGGACGCGCGGGGCGCGGCCGGAGGAAGCGAAGTCGCCGCAGCGTCCGCAGGCTTGCGCGTTGCAGCTCGCGCTGCGGAACACCGTTTTCGGGTCGGATTTGGCGCCGTCATCGCTCCCAGGCAACCGAGCTATCTCTCCAGCCAGTTCACGCCGAGTTGGCGCGGCGCATACGGAGGGTATACGATCCTTCGCGGCGCGGGGAAGATGAAAGCGGGTATGGAACTGACGCAGCAGGCGCAGTCCGTCGTCTTTCGGACGCCCATCGTTACAGTGCGTGGGATTCGCTATGCGATTCCTGCTCAATACCACAGCCAGTTTTTGCTTGTTCTGCCTCTCAGGACCGGGATCGTCTGGGTTCCTGTCGACCACTTGAACGGCGGTCAGCCGGCAAACGCACAGGTGTTTGCCTTTCGCCATCCGTTGACGTATCCCATTTATGTGACGCCGTATCGGACAACCAGCGGGAGTCTGCTCGACGGAGCGCATATCATTGCTACGCTGCCGCAGAAGTGGCTGGGCGCCGCGCAAGCGCGCGCGGCCACGGCGTGGACGGGGTGGTTGTCGCAAGGCAGCATTGCCCGTTCCCATCGGGGGCCGTTCACGAGCGAAGCGATGTTATTTCATGTCAGTAGAAGCGGATATGAAAGCGTGGCCACCGTGCGGTCGCTGGGGAACGGGATTCCTGGATGGCCGGATTATTTCGACGCGACTGTGGAACGAATGGCCCCCCATCAGACGCCGCTGGCCG
>JAKADD010000250.1:0-2011 GCA_021820825.1 Bacillota bacterium | reverse complement strand
GGAAGCATCACGAGAACGCAAGGGGGCTTTGTCCTGAGCGTATCTCTGCGCTGGGCCCCGTCAGGGGCGAATGCGGGGATGACAGGAGCGAATTATTACTACTCGATGCGCACGGGCAAGTGGACGCCGCTCAACCAGATGTACATGGTGCAGACGCTGACGGGAACGATGGATGTCGGATCGCAGGCGGTCTTCTGGCAGCAACCGCTGGGCACGCGCGGAGATCTGTTGGCCGTTCCGCAACTGTGGTTTGATCCTGGAACCGATTCTATCCAATCCGTCTGGCTTGGGAACTGGGTGAACGGCCCGTCGTACGTCGACGGCGGAACGCTGCTGTTTCAATCCATGAGCGGCGGCTGGCCGCCCGCTTCGACCTGGATGACCTACAGTCCGCCTGGACGGCCGATGAGTTTGTACGAGAGCACGGTGACGTTGCCCGACTGGCGCGTCGTGACGGACAGTGGAACACCACCGCTGTCGTGGGAAGGAATGTCCGTGTCACTGCAGGCGCAGGGCGCCTACGGCCCTTCTGTGATGCGTGGGTTGATCGGGAATCATGCGGATGTACTGAAGACTTCGACTGTTCGACTGCCGGTTGGCCAGGCGTACGCGGCGATCGTCCGCCGCACCGCTCCCGCTGCGCAGGGATCAATGCCGCCGCGGTATGAATATTGGCTGGCCGTGCTTCGGCCGGATCCCCTGCACCCAGGAAAGAAGGTGGCCTACTGTCTCGTCGGCGCCAGCCTCACCAATCAACCGGCTGATCTCGCGAAGTTGGAGACATTGGCGGCCGCCTGGGTCGTTCCGTTTCACGCGCAAGTACCTTAAGTTGCAGGCAAATGACAGGAGGCATAATTCTTGGCCAGCGCATTGACATATGACTTGCTCATTGAACGGGTACATAGATGGAGCATCTCCCGGAACGACATCCGGTTGGCCATGATGATCGGCTCCCGGACCAGGACGGAACGCCCGGCGGACCCGTACTCGGATCTGGATCTGATCATGGTGACGACGAAGCCCGATATTTACACTTCAACCGTAGACTGGTTGAGCGATTTCGGAACTCATCACATCACCTTCCCTGAAGGCACAGCGGTCGGGAACCTCGTGGAACGACGGGTCTTGTTTGACGGTGGGTTGGATATGGACTTTGTTCCCATTCCCCTGCAAACCGTTCGTGCGGGGTGGCCACCGGAGATCGCGGGCGTATTGGCCCGTGGATACAAGGTCCTTGTGGACAAAGACAACCTGACTGCTCAGTTTCCTGTACTGGTGACAGAGGTTTCAACCAACCGTGTGCCGACGCAGGAGGAATTTCACCAACTTGTCAGCGACTTCTTGTATCATGCCGTCTGGACGGCCAAGAAGCTGTGCCGAGGCGAGTTGTGGACGGCGAAAATGGGCTGTGACGGATACCTGAAGTGGCAGCTGCTGCAGATGATCGAATGGCGTCAGCGGGTGAGCAAGGGAACGGATTTCGACACATGGCACGAGGGGCGTTTTCTGGATCAATGGGTCGCTCCCGATGTGCTTGAAGAGCTCCAGTTCACGTTTGCACGCTACAACCGCGATGAAGTATGGGCGGCGCTGTCAGCGACAGTCGACCTGTTCCGCCGCCTTGGCGTGGAGGCGGCAGAAAGGCTCGATTATCTGTACCCAGCGGCGGGAGACGCATACGTCTCTCAATTATTGGTGAAATATCGGACGCAGTGCGCTGCGGATGGATGAAAATTCATCGTTATTGGCCGCGGGCGAGTTCTTCCAGGCGTTGATTCGCGTTATCGCTGTAAATCCCGCCGTGATAGCAGAGAACGGTTTCGATGTCATACTGAGTGAATTGTTTCAGCGATTTCGTTGCGGTCTCCATATCCAGCGTTGCTTGCGGGTTTGGTCCGAGCAGTTGGCCGTCAGCTACGACCATGGCGTCGCCTGCGATGAGTGTCTTGCTTTTGTTGACGTACAGGCTGACATGCCCCGGTGTGTGGCCTGGTGTAAAGATGACGGTAAT
>JAKADD010000002.1:4461-21544 GCA_021820825.1 Bacillota bacterium | reverse complement strand
TCCACGAGACTGTTCCGCTGCGGGGGCGGCTGGTGTCCTACCAGGTGCCCACGTATTACGGGATGCTGTGCGCATCGTATCGCGTGAACTGAATGCCGGACAGACCAAACTGCACCAGCATGTCCTGAACCAGCAGGTTGCCCGCCAGTTCGTGCCCACGACTGTTGGGATGCCAACTGTTCGCCATATACGGCAGATACGTCTGGTTATGGTCGGCCAGATAGTGTTTCATTTGCGCAAAGACATTAAAAACGTAAACGTTCGGGCTGTCAAAACTCCTGGCAACCGCCATTTCCTGTCTCAGATACGCCGGTTCCTGGATCTTGTAGGTCGTGTAGGACGCTTTGGTTACGGGCGGCGTCACAACCAGCACAACGGCGTGAGCCGCCAGACCCATTGCGATCTGTTGGCGCACTTGGCTGTCAAAAACGCTGAAGGGCGTATTGGCGTGAGCGTCGTCCAGCGTTCCCCAGGAGATCACCAACACCTGGGGGCGCTGGGTGGCGATCCATTGTTGGTACATCCCTTCTTCTTGCGTGATTGGAGCGCCGGGAACGGCGTCGCTGATCACACTGTAGGGAATCGCGGAAGCGTTTTGATACTGCGCGAACGCGCGCCGGAGATAGCCGCCGCCTGTGGGGTCCACCCAGCCATCGGCGACGGAAGAGCCAAATATGATCACGGTTGCAGCGCGGCTGTCTGCCCGCTGCGCCTTCTTGTGGTGGCTGGCCGCGAGCGGGTGCGAATTTACGCGCTGTGCTGCGGAGTGTCCGGTTGCGGCGAACGCGGGAGAGGTCAGCAACGGCGCTGTAACAGCGAGCGTGGCCAAGGCAGGTAAGAGTTTTCGAAAGTACGCCACACACTCGCCTCCAGGTTCAGCTATCTTATTAGTGGTTATAGCACAAAACGGCGAAATATAAACGAAATAAATATGTAATTTCGTTGTAATATATCTCGATGTACACAACAGTTGGTCTAGTACGGCGCGGTTGTATGCAGACTTTCTGACTGCGCAGAAATGAGGGACGTAAGCGGATCCCAGTGATAGATGTACAGCCGATGCAGGGCTCTGGTCATGGCGACATACAGCAGTTTGACATCGACGGCGTTTTGACTGTCGAATTTCTGTTCCGTGGGGTTGATGATGATGACTGCGTCAAATTCCATGCCCTTGGCAAAGTAGACAGAGACAACACTGACGCCGCCTTCATAGCGCGTCTCTTTGTCGGTGATCACGTTGACTCGCTGTTCGAGGCCCGTCAAGAGAGCGCCCAGCACTCTGCAACGGGCGAGTGATTTGTCGATAATCGCGATGTTGTGCATTCCCGCTTCCCGGAGAGCATGCAGATCGCCAGCCAACCGTGCGATCGCTGCACGCTCATCGCAGGCAGTCACGCGTTCAGGTGGTTTCCCATGGCGAAGCACGGGTTCTGCCAGCACTTTGTCCGGATTGTTCCAGTGCGCGAGCACTTCGTTTGCCAGCGACATAATCTCGATGGTCGAGCGATAACTGCGCTGCAAAGTTTCGCGGCGTGGCGGTTTGTCAAAGAGCTCCGCCGGAATTGCGCGCCAGTCTCCGAGTCCTTTAAAGGCGTAAATCGATTGTGAGAGATCGCCGAACACGCTGATCGCGTCCTGATTGCAAAGAAGGCGCAGCAAATAGATTTGAAATGGTCCAAGGTCCTGCGCTTCATCGACGATGATGTGGCTGAAGGGCCGTCGTTTGTCCAGACCGTGGAGACGATAGGTGAGGTAGAACAAGCCGCCGATATCTTCCCATTCATAGGCGTTGCCCGCAAGCGTGAACTGCAGGCAGGACGCGATGCCGTCGGCGTCGCCAAGCCAGTCTGGATTTGCAGTGCGTTTGATCAGCCAGAGGACGCTCTTTTTCGTCGTAATGAGCATCCGATACGATGTGAAAATGTCGACTGCCCTGATTTTTTTGCAGTAACGGTCAAGCGCTTTTTCATAGCTCTGTTTGAGCGCCTGTGTTTGCGCGTCGGCTTCAAGATAGCGTCCGGCGCACCGTTTCGCGATCTGTCCGGAGACTTCTGCCAATGCGTCCGCACTCCAGGCGCGCAGAGCGGCAATCAGTCGTTCACGACGCTTGATGTACGGATAATGGGCAAAGTCATGATGGAATTTCTGCGCAATCTGTTCTCTGGACATCTCATGCCTTGCGTCGAGAATCAGATCGTCATCGGGAATCGCATGCGCCAGCAGATGCTCAACATAACGGTCCAGCAGTTCTTTCATCGCCATATGACTGCGCAGTAGGGCGGCTCTGGCTACAGTGTCCCTGCTGAACTGTTCTGTTGAAGCAGCGCCTTCGATAAACAGCTGGACCTTTTTCTGATGGTTCTGGAGGCGTACACGCTTTGGCAGCAGGGCGAGCAGCAGTTCCTCCCAGGTTGTCTGCGTCACGCCTTCGACGCCGAGGTTCGGGAGCACGTCAGAAATGTAATCGATAAACAGACGGTTGGGGGCGATCACCAGAAAATTGCCGAATGTCGTACGCCCCTTTTGCTGGTAAGCGAGGTAAGACAGGCGATGCAGCGCAATCGTCGTTTTTCCGCTGCCAGCCACCCCCTGCACGATCAGAAGTTGATTGGGATCGGCGCGAATCACCCGATTCTGGTCCGCCTGGATCGTTTCGACAATATCTTTCATGCGCTGTTCCGATTTCGCTTGCAACCGCTTGAGGAGCGGCTCGTCGGTTCGGAGCGAACTTGTGCTGTCAAAAAACTGGACCAGTTTTCCGTCTCGCAGTTCAAAGTGGCGTTTGCGCTGCACGTCAAAACGCAGTTCAGTTGCGCGATCGACCTGAACGGGAACATTCGCAAACGATTCGTCATAGTACAGGTTGGCAATTGGTGAACGCCAGTCGATCACGTAAGGCGCAAGAGTTTCGCGATCAAACAGTCCGAAACGTCCGATATAGAAGTCCTCCACGTTGCGCTCTCCGTGTTCCTGACAGGATATTTTAGAAAAATAGGGCTGCTTGAGAGACCGTTCGAGTTGGATGCCCTGATTTTGCATGACTGTATTTATGACGATCTGGGTGTAGTCGTGGGATTGTCTGATGTCCCCTCTGGCAGCTTCAATGGCGTGCTCGATGTGTGACTGAATGGAGGTCAGATAGGTTTGTTCGCGTTGCAATTCTTCGGACGGGGGCAAAGGCGGTCCTCCTCGTTGGCATCTTGCAAAAGTCTGCTGTCCAGACGGTGTGTGAACTTCAGTTCACCAGTCATCTTCGTTGGCAGCCAGAGCGTCTTCCTCCACTTTCATGGCGCGCAGCAGACTCAGCAGCGAATCCGGATCAGCGGTCTCCAGAAGCTGACCGTCCGCAAAGGCGAACGGTCTTAGAATACATAACTCACAGCGGTCCAGACACGAATAAGCCACTACCTCGAATCCTTCAGATTCGAGCAGATCAATATAAGACGCCATGTCATTTGAGGCGCACAATTCAACGATCATGTTACACTCACTCAATTTTATTCGTATTCAATCAAAACAGCTTCGCTTCCGGATGTTGCAACTGACGCCTTCGTTTGTTGTCATACATGACTGCATCGGCTTCGCTAATCAGGTTTGAGAGTCCTTCCCAGGCATCGTGTTTCACGCCAATGCTGACGGACATCGGCTGTCCGCGATGGTCGCCGTTTTTGTACGCGGTCTGGCGGATGTGACTGGCGATGTTGTGGGCTTCAATCTCCAGCGCGTTCGGCAAGACAATCACAAATTCATCGCCGCCATAACGAAAAATGAGTTGGTGACCCGGAGTTGCGTAGCGCAGGATCTGGGCGAAGGCAACAAGCCTTCGATCTCCTTCATCGTGGCCATACTGGTCATTGTATAGCTTGAAATCGTCAAGATCAATCAATAAAACCGCTACGGAGTGAATATCCTCAAAATCGTGATCAATGACAAACTCTTCAAGGAAATCCATGAGTCCCTGCCGATCTCGGATCTCATGCAGGGCGCGGCGGTTAAACACACCAGTCAGAGCATCTGTGGAGGCCTGAAATTTTAACTCCATCACGAGTTTGGAGACGTACAGCGCAGAGGAGAGTTGCAGGCCGACATCTTCCAGAAACGCGATGTCGGCTTCTGAAAAGTGGTTTGGCTCCATCGACTTGACGGTCATGATGCCAAACGCCATTCCTGATTTAAACAGTGGAACCCGTACGATCGAGCGAATTTGATCGCCGTACAGCGTCTCATCTTCGAGAAATTCCTTTTTTTGTGCAAGGTCGTGATTGACTTGAGTACGCAGTTCACTGAATACCCATTCAATGGCGGTGCCTGCGATAGGCATGATAGAACCGGGCGGGCAAAAATTAAGCCCAGTTTTTGTTACCAGTTCATGCACAATGCAATATTTCCCTCGCGGCTCCGCAACGAGCAGGCCAAAGCGGTCGAAGTCTACGAGTTTTCCGATGTGGTCGCGAACCGCGTTCAAAATGTCCAGCGTATGAAGGGAATCCCGTGTGGCCTGCAGAAGGCGGTTGAGTGCGCGCAGTCGGGAGATTTCCGCGTGCAATGCCTGTGAATCTTCCATAAATCATGCCCCCTCAGTTATGCCCGCTCAGTGAGCGACGAAGCAATGACCGTTCTGGGTGTATAGGATTCAGTATATATTTGTGTGGAATATTTGTACATACTTGCAGGGATTCAATTTCGATTTGCGAAATTATTATACTATGTGAACAGGAGGTGCAAGAATATGAAGCAGACGCCGTTTGACAGAGAGGATCTGTATCGGTTTGAATGGCTGGGCGCACCGCGTGTGACGCCTGACGGAACGCGTTTTGCCTATGTAAAAAAAACAGTGGCCAGTGACCGTCAGGGGTACAGGCGGGAAATCTTTGTCGCGGATATCGCTACGGGAATCGCCGCGGCTTTTACTCAGGGCAAGCATAAGGATCAGATTGCGGATATCAGCGATGACGCAATCGTGCTGTTGTCCGATCGCGCAGAGGACACACAGGCCTTCGTGCTCCCCCTGATGGGCGGAGAGGCGCGGCAGGTTACGTTTATCAAGGGTGGAGTCACGCAGGCAGTGATAAGTCCTGGAGGCGACCGGCTGTTCGTACTGTTGCAGATCAAACAGGGAGAACAGGCGGCGTACACGTCAGACGCGCCTGGCCATCTGGTTTCCGGAGCGGATCAGCATGGCGACGCTGGCTCGGGAACTCCTTTGCGAACGGGAGAGCATGAGGATGCTGACAAAAAACGTCCGACACCCTATGAGGTGAAGCGGCTGTTCTACAAATCCGACGGCGACGGACTGTGGAACGGAACATACACGCAGTTGGCGATGGTTGACCTGGCCACGTCAGCTGTGCGAGTGCTGACAGAAGGTCCATTTCATGTGGATGCGTTCTGCTGCTCGCCTGACGGCGAAAAGATCGCCTATACGAGCAGGCGCGATTCGGATGATCGCCTGTTTTTCAGTGATCTGTATGTGCTGGAACTGGCAACCGGCGACAGTGTGAAAATATCGGATGGAACGCTGTCGCTGGGCGCCCCGGTATTTTCTCCTGATGGTCAGGAAGTCGCCTGTTTTGGAAATAATATGGAATTCGCAGGCGCGACGCAAACGGTCGTTTATATCGCGAATATTGAAAAGGGAACACTGGCTCGCCTGTCGCCGCGTGACTTTGTCTACGAACTGGCAGCGTCTGGAATGAGTGACATGCGCGGACACGAGCATACGCCAGGCCCGCTGTTCACGGCGGCTGGAGACGCTGTGCTGGCGCCGTACAGCGCAGAGGGATCCGTGTCGCTCGCTTTCTTCTATCGTGATGGACGCGTTATGCCGGTCGTCCAGGGTGAGCGTGAAGTGTTCACCTATGACTACTGCGCGCGTACGGGCGGCATCGTGTTTGCGGCGACCGATCCAGGGGTTCCCAACAATCTATATTATCTGGAACCCGATCATGTGACAGAGCGCCAACTGACCGCAGCAAATGAGTGGCTGCAGGAACGGATCATCGCGCCGGTCACACCGTTTATCGTTTCTGGCGAAGAGGGCCGGGAACTGCAAGGGTGGTGCATGATGCCGCAGCAGTCGAACGGAAACTGGTCCGAACCGGCAAAGACGCCTGTTGTATTGCAGGTGCATGGCGGACCGCACGCGATGTATTCCTGGTCGTTCGTGTTCGAATTCCAGTTGCTCGCGGCTGCTGGGTTTGCCGTTGTCTATGGCAACCCGCGGGGGAGCTGCGGATATGGGCAGGCGTTTGTGGACGCTTGCCGCGGCGATTACGGCGGCGGGGACTATCGCGACATCATGGCCATTCTCGATTCCGCCCTGACTGCCTGGCCAACTCTCGACGGCGACCGCATGGGGGTGACGGGCGGATCGTACGGCGGCTTCATGACCAACTGGATCGTGGGCCACAGCAACCGCTTCAAGGCGGCTGTTACGCAGCGTTCCATCTCCAACTGGATCAGTTTCAACGGCGTCAGCGACATCGGCTTCTTTTTTACCGAATGGGAGATGAAATGGTCATCACACCAGACAGACTGGACCGACATAGAGAAACTGTGGAATCATTCCCCGCTCAAATACGCTTCGGCGGTGCAAACGCCGCTGCTCATCCTGCATGGTGAGGACGATTTGCGCTGTCCCATCGAACAGGCGGAGCAACTGTATGTCGCCTTGCGTGTGCTCGACAGGCAGGTGGAGTTCGTCCGCTTTCCAAAAGCCAGCCACGACCTGTCGCGGACGGGTCATCCGCAGTTGCGGGTGGAGCGCTATCGATACATGACAGAATGGTTCGAACGCTTTGTGTGATCCCCTGCGGATTTGACATTGCGTCGCTTTTTCCCCTATGATATGAGTGATTGGAAAGGGCGGAAAGAGATGCGACCGCGCAGCAGGCGAGTCTTACAACCGCATATCGGCGAAGTGGCCGCGGGATGAGCATACGACTCATTCCGCGGTTTTTCTTTTTCTCTCTGCCAAGGTAAAGGAGTGAACTGTCATGGCGACTGTGATTGAATTGACTGGCGAGCACCTGACGCTGGAGGATGTGTGGAACGTCGCATCCGCCGCGCACGGGCCGGAACAGCTGTCTGTGCGTGTGGCGGTGGCGGCTTCGGCCTGGCCGCGCATTCGCGCGAGCCGCCGCACCGTGGAGACTCTCGTGCAGGAAGGAAGGCCCGTGTATGGGGTCAACACGGGGTTTGGCCGGCTCGCCGACATCACCATTCCAGAAGCCGAGACTGTCGTGTTGCAGCGCAATCTGATCCGCAGTCACGCCTGCGCTGTCGGCGAACCGCTGCCTGTCGAGACGGTGCGTGCGATCATGCTGTTGCGGGCCAATGCGTTGGTTAAAGGGTATTCGGGTATTCGCGAGGAGACGCTTACGCTTCTGGTCGACTGCCTGAATGCGGGTGTGCATCCCCGCATCCCGTCTCAGGGATCGCTTGGAGCGAGCGGCGATTTGGCTCCGCTTGCTCACCTGGCGCTGGTGCTCATGGGAGAAGGCAAGGCAGAGTACCGCGGCGACTGGTTGCCGGGCGCCGACGCCCTGCTGCGCGCGGGTCTGCGCCCGCTTACCCTGCAGGCGAAAGAAGGGCTGGCGCTGATCAATGGCACACAGGTCATGACGGCGATCGGTGTCCTGGCCTGGCTGCGAGCCGATTATCTGATCGGACTGGCTGACGGCGTCGGCGCCCTGACGTTTGAGGCTCTGCGCGGTGTGCAGGACGCGTTTGCGCGGGAATTGCACGCGCTGCGGCCGCACGTCGGCCAGGAACAGGCGGCGACGTCTTTGCGCGCCTGGCTGCAGGGCAGTCGTCTGATCACGGCGCAGGGAGAAGTGCGGGTACAGGATGCGTACAGTCTGCGCTGCATGCCGCAAGTGCATGGAGCGAGCCGTCAGGCGGCTGATTATGTGAAGCGGGTGCTGGTGGTTGAACAAAACGCGGCGACAGACAATCCGCTAGTATTCAGCGATACGGGCAAAGTGATATCGGGCGGACACTTTCACGGGCAGCCAGTGGCGCTTGCGATGGACTTCCTGAAGCTGGCGGTCGCGGAGATGGCGGATATTTCCGAACGTCGGACGGAGCGTCTGGTCAATCCCAATTTGAGCGGCCTGTCCGCGTTTTTGGCGCGCAGTCCGGGACTGTCGTCGGGGCTTATGATTCTGCAGTATGTCGCGGCGTCTCTGGTCTCGGAGAATAAGGTGCTTGCGCATCCCGCGAGTGTGGACTCGATTCCCTCTTCTGCGGGTCAGGAGGATCATGTTTCCATGGGCACGACGGCGGCGCGGCAAGTGGCCAGCATCGTCCAGAACACGGCGATGGTCCTGGCCATCGAGGCCATCGCGGCCGCGGAGGCGATCGATCTGCAGGAAATGGCTGAATTGCTGGCGCCGCGCACCGCGAAACTCTATAGAATGATTCGCGCATACGTGCCCGCTGTCCGCGAAGATCGCACTCTGTCGGAAGAGATTGAGGCGCTTGCAGGAGCCTTTCTGGAGTTGCGGGAACTGCCTGCAATGACGGAAGAAGCGGTCGTGCTGTAGTTGCGGCGCACGCGCCTTCTGTCGGTTACGGCCAAGCCGTCCATCTTTGAGCGGTCAGTCGGCCGTGCATGAGAGAGCAGGACATGCTCCGGATACACGAACCCGTCTTGGAACACCAATCGCAGGGTGTATGGGTGACGCGTGTGATAGAATGTTCTGGGGCAGTGTTCTGCTTGGTTGCGCGCAAAAGAGGGAGTCCATCCATTTTGGAAAGGTTGTGAACGGGTGTTGGATCTTGAGGAGGCAAGGCAGTCAGCGATGGAAGCTGCTCGAGTGGCGGGTGAACTGATCAGACGCTTTATCGGCCGGCCGGAACAGACATTGACCAAATCTTCGCCGCATGATCTCGTCACGGAAGTGGACAAAGCCTGTCAGGATGTCATTTTTGATTTTCTGAGTCAAATGTATCCCGACAGTTCGTTTTTAGGGGAAGAGACCGTGGCGCCGGGAGCGGACGCCGCAACGCTGGCGGCGCAGGAAGCGGATCGGCGTTTTCTGTGGGTCGTGGACCCGATCGACGGCACGCTCAATTTCATTCGCGGATTGCCGGCATGCGCCGTCTCCATCGGTCTTGTGGTTGCGGGCGAAGCAGTCGTCGGGGTGATTTATGATCCCATGCGGGATGAGATGTTCACAGGAGTCCAGGGTCAGGGGGCCATGCTGAACGAGGCGCCACTGCGCGTTTCGGATGTGGATGATCTCTCCACTGCGCTGCTGGCCAGCGGATTCCCGACGGGGGCATATCGGGGAAAGAACGCCGAGCAGATCAGACGGTTCGGACAACATGCGCGAAACGTGCGCGCTTTCGGCTCCGCAGCCCTGCATCTGGCGTATGTGGCGGCGGGAAGACTGGACGGATTTTGGGAGAATGACCTGAATGCCTGGGATCTGCTCGCAGGGGCCGTGCTGATCAAGGCTGCGGGGGGCGAGATCACGGATGTCAAAGGCGCTCCGTACACTCTTGAAACACGCCATGTGGCGGCGACGAACGGGCGCATCCATCGCCAGTTGCTGCTCGATCTTGACATGGACTGACCAGGATGGATTCAGGGGGTGTTCGGAATGACTGAGGACAACAGGGCGGGGAACAGCGGTACACGCATCGATGCGGTTGCGACGCTTCCGGTTTACCGAGATCGACGGGAAGGGTTGCTCACGGATTTATACCAGTTGACCATGATGTATGGGTATTATAAGAGCGGTCGCATGAACAGGCGTTCCATATTCGATCTCTTTTATCGGGCCAATCCCTGTGATAACGGTTACGTGATCTGCGCAGGTCTGGAGCAGGCGGTTGTGTATCTGCATACGCTGCGGTTTTATCCTGAAGAAATCGCGTATTTGCAGGAGACAGGGTTATTTGACGACGGGTTTTTGCGGCACCTGGAGGATTTTCGTTTTACGGGAACCATGCATGCGGTTCCCGAGGGCAGTATCGTGTTCCCGAACGAACCACTGGTGCGGATGGAGGGGCGAATCTTTGAACTGCAGTTGATTGAATCGGCGCTGCTCTGCTTCATCAATCACCAGAGCCTGATCGCGACAAAAGCCGCGCGTATTGTGCAGGCTACGCGGGGCGGGGTGGTTGAGGATACGCACCCGACCAGCGAGTTCGGACTGCGCCGCGCCCAGAACGCTGACGCCGCGATTTTTGGCGCGCGCGCTTCCTACATCGGCGGCTGCGCCAGCACCAGCAACGTGGCGGCGGGATACAACTTCCAGATTCCCGTTGCAGGAACGCAGGCGCACAGCTGGATTCAAAGCTTTGACTCGGAATTGGACGCGTTTCGCGCATACGCAGAAGCGTTCCCGCTGCGCACCGTCCTGCTTGTCGATACATACGATGTGCTGCGGTCAGGCATTCCAAACGCCATCACAGTGGGGCGGGAATTGCGCGCGCGCGGTCAGGATCTGCTGGCCGTGCGCATCGATTCCGGAGACCTGTCCTATCTGTCAAAGGAAGCACGCAAGCGTTTGAACGCGGCGGGGTTTCACTCCACCCAGATTATCGTCTCGGATGATCTTGACGAAGACACCATACGCGATCTGATGCTGCAGGGCGCCGCGATCGACGGCTGGGGGGTCGGAACGGCTCTGATCACGGCGAAAGACTGTCCGGCGCTCGGAGGCGTCTACAAACTGGCGGCTGAAGAAGAAGACGGCCAGTTTGTTCCCCGCATTAAAGTGTCTGAGAACCCGGTGAAAGTGACGAATCCCGGCAAGAAAAAAGTCTTGCGTTTCTACGTGGACGGGATGGCGAGCGCGGATTTGATCATGCTTGACAGCGAACCGGCGCCGCAAGGCGAACCGGTGCACCTGTTCGATCCCGTGCACACGTACAAGAAAAAAACAATCAGCGACTATACTGTCCGAGAACTGTTGCAACCGATCTTCGTTGATGGCGAGATTGTGTATGACCTGCCTACGATCGAAGAGATTCGTTCCTTTGCGCGCGCGGAATTGCAAACATTGCCCAGAGAGACGCTGCGTCCGAAAAATCCCCACGTCTACCATGTCGATCTCAGCCCGCAATTGTGGGAGTTAAAGCAGTCTCTGGTCGCACGTATGCGCATGTAGCGGCCAACTGGAACACACCGTGTCAACCATGTTGCAGAAAGTCGGCGACGAGTTTGGCGACATGAGCTTCAACAGCGCTGGCGGCGGCCATGGTGACGCCGTTGCTGCAGACAGAAAGCGCGATTGGGTGGCCCGCCGACCAGATGATCGCCGCGTCGTGAAACTCTTTCGGCCAGTTGCCCATCACTTGATCTATACGGGTTCCCGAAGGGAACCCGTTTGCCAACCGGCCCTCTCCGTTTACTGCCCGCAGATCCGCCATGAGAGGCCCCACAGAGCGGGGATGCGCCTGAGCCATCGTATAGAGATAGGAAAGATAGAGCGTCAGATCGTGCGGTGTGATCAGGTGTGGCTGTGAGAGCGAGTGGCGGCTTCCAGCCTCTGTCATAAATGATTCAATTGTTGCGGCGCCGAGTTTTCGGATCAGCATGTTGGTGGCCACCACATCGCCCTGGACAATCGCTGCACGAGCCAGTTCAGCCACGGTAAACGGCGTGCCGACAGGCATTCCGCCGATGTAGCCAGGCCCCGCTTCTTCATCCTGCGCGCGCAGATGGACGATTGCCGTCGGTTTCATATTGCCTGCGGCGATGGCGCTGTACAGGCTGATAACAACAGGCAAGGCGACGGTGCCTGCGGCGCTGAATGCTTCATGCTGCCCGTACCCGAATGTCGCGCCGGTTGTCAGGTCGGTTCCCGCTACCGCATATGTGCCCGGTTGACTGCGCAGGTATAATTGAATATTCCGTGACAGGGCAAGATAGGCTCCGGAGGTGTAGGGAAGCGGATGTGCTTTGGCGGTCACCTGTGTGACATCAGCGCGCAACCGCTGAGCCAGTTGAGGCAGATCGTGCACAATCAGCCACTCTGCTCCGTAGCCCAACAGGGAAGCAACGACAAGAACGCCTCCCAGACGGCCCCATTTAATTTTGCGCCGGCGATACTTCCCCAGGGAAGCCGGCCGTTGCGTCGCACCTGGATTTGACTGCGCCGATTTCCGCGGTCTTGGCGTCCGTTTCCCGGGAGCAGAAGGCCGGCGATCGACAGCGTGCGTCTGCGGACGGCTCGAACTCGCGGCGTGATCCGTTTTTCGGTTGAGTGACTGTGCCTTGCGCCGGTTGGCTGGTTGTTTTTTTGAATTGAACTTGTCGGAGTTGTTGTACATCCCAACCATCCAGTCTATAGGAAATTACGTTTAGAGAAAGTGACAGACGGATCATTCTGCGGTACACTGCATGTGTCTGACTGTTATCACTCTATCACATGGATGGGCAACTGGCGATTGGTAGATCACTTTCTTTTTGGAGGCGAATGCGACTTGAACGATACCCGTATGATTGTGCCGACAAGCCAAGTATTTAACAAGGAACAGGATCAGAAACAGCATGCGTTCGATGGAACCATGTCAAGGCCCGGCCGTATCCTTGTTGTTGACGATGAACAGGGGATCACGGATTTTCTGCTCTTTGGTTTGCGCGACGAGGGGTATGACGTGATGACGGCGCGGGATGGCGAGGAGGCGTTGAGCCTGCTTGACCGCTTTAAGCCCCATATTGTCCTGCTTGATATCATGCTTCCAGGCATGGACGGCTATGAGGTCTGCCGCCTGCTCAAGGCGCGCGCCCGTGTCGCCATCATCATGCTCACCGCCAGGGATGATGTGGAAGAACGGGTGAAAGGGCTCGTAACCGGAGCCGATGATTATGTCGTAAAACCATTTGCCTTCGCGGAGCTAAAAGCGCGCATTGAGGCGCGGTTCAGAAACCAGTTTCCAGAGCTTTCCGCAGTTCAGCGCATCGGCAAGTTTGAAATCGATAAGGTGCAGAAGCTGATTCGTTACGAAGGCAATGCCCTTGCTCTGTCAAAGACTGAGTATACTCTGCTGGAGATGTTGCTTGAGTCGCCCGGTGTGGCACTGATGCGCGAACAGATTATGGCGCGTGTGTGGGGCGAAGACTTTTCGGGCGAAGACAACATTCTGGAGGTGTATATTCGCTATCTGCGCCACAAACTGAACGATTCGAAGCGCCAACTGATTCGTACTGTACGTGGTGTCGGCTACCGTGTGGATCTACAGTAACAGGAGACGGCTGCTCAGTCGGCCAAGTACTCTGACCAAAGATCTCTATGCCAGATACTTGGCAGTGGTTGCAGTTTTGCTTGTTCTGGTTGCGGGCATTCAGTTTGAATCGCTGCACAGCGCACTGGTTGTTGCCGGAGAGAGCAGCCTTACGTTTGCCATGCGCGATGCGCTGGCAGAACCGGCTATCGCGCGCGACTTGACGCCTGCGGGTTTTCACAACACGGTGCCCATGTTGCTTGAGTCGCTGAGTGTCAGGGGCATCAATGTAAGAATATATGATGCGCAGTTTCATCCGATCGGGGAACGGCAATCGCACTACGATTCCATGCGGTTGCAATTCTTTCGACGAGGCATGATCGCGACCATGCGGGCGGACCCCATCCCATTGCAGGCGGGCACGGCAGCGTATGTGACCGAATCGCATGGACAGATTTTGTTGCTCGCAAGCATCGGAGCGCCGTCAAAATTGCCGGTCGGCTACGTGGAGTTGGGCTATCCCGACTCCATGCTGTATCCCATCCTGCTTGAGCAGGCAGCCAAATTTCTCTTTGTCAGCGTCATTGTGGTGGTGTTTGCCGCAGCTATCCTGATTCCCGTAGTACGCGCCCCGCTTCGTCCACTGCATCGTTTGATTCAGACAGCCCTGCGAATTCGCGCGGGCGCCTTTCAGGAACGGCTGCCGCTGCTTGGCACTCACGAGACCGTACGCCTGGCAGGCGTTGTGAACGACGCTCTGGATTTGCTTGCTGACGCTGTAAAACGCGAGCAGGACGCAACCCGGCGGATGAAGCAGTTTGTCTCTGACGCGTCCCATGAACTGCGTACGCCGCTCACTGCGATTCGTGGATTTACCGACGTTTTGCTGCGGAGAGTCGAATCGTACTCCCAGGAACTGAATCTGCTTCAGCAGGGTATGGAAAACGACGGCGATCATGAAGAACTGTCCCGCAGAACCGTGACGAGACTGCTGCTGAACGCCCAGAAACTTACGGATATGCGACAGGGCCTTCTGACCGTGGCGTCTGAAACCGGTCGTCTTGAATCGCTCGTCAAAGATTTGCTGCAGTTGGCGAAACTTGGGGAAGGGATTTCGCCGCAGTTTGAAAGACTGGATCTTGCCCAACTGGTTGCCGAGATGCGCCCGCAATTTGATATCCTGGCGGAGCAGCGGACGATCAGCTATGACTTAAAGGCGGCTGTGACCCGCTGTGACAAATCCATGGTTCAGCAAATATTGTATAATATTGTTACAAATTCGATTCAACATACACCGCGCGATTCTGGGCGCCTGTGGATCAGCGTGGAGCCATTGCCCGATCAGAAGGCGCGCCTGGTCGTTCGCGATAACGGACCGGGCATCGCCAAAGAACAGCTGGAGCGCATCTTTGACAGATTTTATCGCGCATCGGGCGCGCGCGAGCGTCATCCCGGCGGAGCTGGTCTTGGTCTCGCCATTGTTGCGGAGATCGTTCGTGCGCATGACGGTGTTGTGAAGGCAGAGAGTGAACTTGGTATTGGCACCAAAATGACCATTGAACTGTGAGTATCCTGATTCTGTGGGGGGTGTAGACCGTGAAAGTGATAAAAATTGCGCCCCGCGGATACTGCTATGGCGTTGTGGACGCCATGGTGCTCGCTTCGCAGGTGGCGAAACGTACGGATTTGCCGCGGCCGGTGTATATTCTTGGCATGATCGTCCATAACCAGTTCGTCGTGGAAGCGTTCGAACGCCAGGGAATCACTACACTCGATGGAGAAAACAGGTTGGCCATTCTGGAACAGGTCGACTATGGAACCGTGATCTTCACGGCTCACGGTGTTTCGCCGGAGGTGCGCCGACGGGCCGAAGAAAAGGGTCTCGTCGTGATTGACGCAACCTGCCCGGACGTGACCCGCACCCATCTTCTGATCAGGAATAAAGTGGCAGAAGGCTACGATGTAATCTATATTGGCAAACCCGGTCATCCGGAGCCGGAAGGCGCTGTCGGCGTAGCGCCTGCACACGTACATCTGGTGGCTTCGGAATGGGATATCGCAAAATTGCCGGAGAATCTGGGGCGCAGCGACAATACACCAGGTTCTGCGCGCATTATCGTGACAAATCAGACCACGATGAGTCAGTGGGATACGGCGGATCTGGTGGCAAAAGTCAGCGAGCGTTTCCCGTCGGTGGAAGTATACGGCGAAATTTGCGATGCGACTCAGGTGCGCCAGAACGCGGTGGCGACTCAGGCAAAAGACGCCGAGTTGTGTCTGGTCGTCGGCGATCCGCGCAGCAACAACTCCGTTCGGCTGGCTCAGGTTGCGGTCGAAATCGCGGGTGTAAAGTCGCATCGCATCGCCGATGTTTCGGAAATCGATCCCGAATGGCTGCGCAACGTAAATTCAGTCGCTGTGACAGCGGGCGCTTCAACACCGACGCCGATCACCCGTGCCGTCATTCACTATCTTGAGCAGTTTGATCCGGAGCAGCCGGACACCTGGAATCCGCATTTTGAGGTGGATTATGCACACATGCTTCCGACGGCCCGCACGGACCGCCAGTGACGCCGCACACTTTGGGCGCACGGCCATACAATGGAGCACAGACCTTGACGAAGGGGACATGCTCCGTGTTCAGGCACAGGAAAAACGTAAACGCTGAGCCAGACTATGAATTTCACGAATTGGGATTTCAGGACTATGGGCACGCCGTAGGGTGTGTGCAGTATATGTTGCGGCGACTGGGATACTATCGGGGGCCGGTGACCGAACACTTCAACCAGTTGACGGAAGAAAGTCTGAAACTGTTCCAGATGAACCAGCATGTTCCGATCACCGGCCGTATGGATGAGCGCATGTGGCGTCTGTTGATCGGGATCGCGGTCAATCATCATGTGTTGAGAGCGGAAGTCGGGCCGCAGTATGTGAATCATTTTACGCCGGCTCATGTGAGCTGACTGGTATTTGGAGGGGGAATTGCGCCGTGCATATGAAAGCAGTTCTGGAAACGGCAAACGGCGGCGAAACACTGCTGCTCACAGCAAATGAAGCCGCGCATTGGCTGGGCGATTATCTGCATGGCGACAGGCTGCCATTGTCACTGCGGTTTGCGGCGGCTCCATATGAAGGCGAAGCCTGTCTGGTTTTTTTGCTGCGGGCGGGAGGGCGCGGCATCGATCTGCTTGTGCCTGCGTCGCAGTGTCATGTTTTAAGGATGGCTCCCTCGCAGGTGGTCGTGAGGTCATCTGGCGAAAATCCGGATTTGCAAGTCGAAGTCCTATTTGACGAAGACGCGTTTGCACAGTTCGCGGCGCAGGCGGCGCAAATGCGGCGGGAGTTGCCCGACCATGCGGTCTGGCGCGCCCTTGGTGACGTGTTGGCGGACGAATAGGCGCCATGAAAGATTTCTGTGCTTATGGTACCATATGGACAGGACAAGCACAGGAGGCGTTGCTGCGTGCTTAGCGATCGGCCCACGTTGCGTGATTGCCAGTCGTTTCATCGCTGGTTGGACAAAGAAAAAGGATTTTCTCAAGATCTCCCGGTCAACGTGATGCTGTTGGTCGAGGAAGTCGGAGAGGTTGCCAAGGAAGTCCGCAGGCTGCAAAAAGCGCAAGCTGATCCGTTGCTTGCCGCGCAAGAAAACGAGGCGTTGCTGCATTTGCGAGAAGAACTGGCGGATTGCCTTGCGTTCATCGTTAAATTAGCGAACTATGCGGGTGTGGACCTGGAAGCGGCGTATGTAGAAAAAATGCGTTATAACGTGGACCGGGAATGGCGTGAATAGAGTTTGCGCAGGGTAGATTTTTATGCTGCTTCGCAGCACTAACAACCGGGAAGAAAATACGCCTGCGGCGATTTTCTGGATAGGCCCTGCATTAAGGAGACGATGGTG
>JAKADD010000002.1:0-4451 GCA_021820825.1 Bacillota bacterium | reverse complement strand
GACCGGGAATGGCGTGAATAGAGTTTGCGCAGGGTGGACCCTGCATTAAGGAGACGATGGTGTTGACGCGTGTGCGCAAGGCGGTCATTCCCGCGGCGGGGCTTGGTACGCGGTTTTTGCCCGCCACCAAGGCACAGCCAAAAGAGATGCTGCCGCTTGTGGATAAACCGGCTATTCAGTATATTGTCGAGGAGGCGGTGGCGGCCGGGATTGAAGACATTCTTATTGTGACGGGGCGTTTTAAACGAGCTATCGAAGACCATTTTGACCGTTCAATGGAACTGGAAAAGCATCTGGAAGAACACGAGAAGCGATCGACGCTGGAAGAAGTGCAGCGCATTTCACAATTGGCTAATATTCATTACATACGGCAACCTGAACTGAACGGATTGGGGCACGCGGTGTCAATGGCGCGGTCGTTTGTGGGTTCTGAGCCGTTTGCTGTGCTGCTTGGAGACGATATCATCCACTCCTCTACGCCTGCGCTTACACAGTTGCTGAATATCCACGCGACGTGCGGACTTTCGGTTGTGGGCGTACAGCCTGTACCGCAAAAAAACGTCTCCAGTTACGGCGTCATCGCGGGCGTCAGCAGCAACGGCGTAGAGTATGTCGTCTCTGATCTGGTGGAGAAGCCGGCGGCGTCAGAGGCGCCGTCCAATCTGGCTATTGTGGGCCGCTACGTCATCACTCCCGATATTTTTTCTGTGATCGCAGAGACGCCGCCGGGGAAACAGGGCGAGATTCAACTGACGGACGCCCTGCGCGGGCTCATGATCGCGCAGGGGCTGCGGGCCTGCAGAATCGACGGGTTGCGGTTTGACATTGGCGACAAGCTGGGTTACATCAAGGCGATTATTGGACTGGCGCTGACAAGGACGGATATGCGCGCCGATGTCCTGGACTATATTCAGGAGATTTTATTGACGACGCAGCGGCGTTAGCAAGGCATTTTTGTATCCAAAGCAATTCATTATACGCTGGATCGCTCAGAGGACAATGGACAGTCTTTCGCTAACAGAAAGAGTGAGGAGAAGGACGTCCGGCAACGGCGGTCCACTCCCACTCTTTTTCAGGGGGAGACCATTCGCACATGTCGCATTCCAGGGGAATACGCCGCTCAATCATCGCCGCCTGCATGGGCAGTCTGGTTCTGGCAGCGGAACTGCTTGTGACGGGATGCAATCCGTCATTCTCCGCCATTGCCGAGGAACAGGTTCCCGCACCTGTCACAGAAGGAAACTATTCGCTGTTGTGGGGTCCCGAAATCAAGCCGCAAGCGCTCTCCCTGATCGCGGCGAGCACCGGATACTGCCATCTGACCATGTACGAACTGTCAGATCTCGATATTCTGCACGCGTTGGCGCAGGCGGAGCAGCGCGGCGTAGATGTCGAAGTGGTGCTTGACGCCACGGAACCGCATACTCAGTCAGTCGGCTATCCGTATCTCAAAGCGCATCATGTGAAAGTGCGGCTGCTGTCCATTCCGGGCGGGATCTCGCACATCAAATCGCTTGTCGTGCAAACTGCACAGGGGCTGCAAGCGTTGCTTGGGGGAATGAACTACGGGGCGTTCAGTTGGGAAAACCACGATGCTTCTATCTATATCCACCACGCCAACACCAGTTTTGAGGGCCTTTTCGAACAGGATTATGCGCGTGCCGGGGGCGATCCGCACTCACAGATCGCCTTTGCCCCCCCGCTTGTTTACGACACTCAGATTGAGCCTGCGATGCTTCTGGCCATCAGTGAGGCCCGTCAGTCCATTGACATGGAGGCGTTCGCTTTCACCAGTGGCACGCTTGTCGACGCATTGGCTGCCGCTGTTTCCAGGGGTGTCAAAGTCACGGTGGTTCTTGACCATAAGGAACCATACAATCGCCGCACGGCTGCCAGACTGCTCGCCGCTGGCGTTGCGGTCCGTTACTACGCGCCCTACCAGGGGGAGTATCTGCACGCCAAGATCCTGTCCGTGGATTCCGGCCGTGTGCTGTTTGTCGGGAGCGCCAACTTTTCGTACCATGGATTTTCCGTGAACCACGAAGGCGATCTGGAACTGGACCAGGTGCCGCAACTCGCCGCCAGTGTGGACGATGATGTCCAGCAGCAGATGGCCCGCGGGGAGAATCCTGGGTCAGCGGACTATGGGAACTATGGCGGATCGAGAAGTTAAGGTATGATGGCTTTGCGGGTTCAGTATGCATAGAAATGTCACTCTGGTTAAGGACGTTCGTCGCGATGATGAAAGCACACGATTCCTGGATCCTCCGACTCGATCGGGAGTCTGTAAAGCTGTTTGCGCGTCTGCGGGCCCGGCGCCGGGCATGGAATCAGATATTCCGTGTGCTGGCGCGTTATGGACCCGGTCTTCTGTTTGCTGAAATGGCGGCCCTGCTTGCCTGGAGTCTCGCAACCGACAGGGCCGTTTTTCCTGCGGTTTGCCTGTCCGTGCTCACCGCTGTTGTGAGCGCGTTCTGCACAAAGATCGTCATTGATCAGCTTGCCCGGCGTCTGGACAGAGCCAGACCCTTCGTGTCTCTGGGGTATGAACCGCTTATCGCCAAAAATCCAAAAGATCCCTCGTTTCCATCCAATCATGCGGGAGGCGCGTTCGCGCTGGGAACCAGCCTGGCCCTCTCCTTTGCGCACATCATGGCGGTCAGTTTTTGCCTCGCCCTGCTGATTGTATTGGCCCGCCTGTATGCGGGGCTTCATTATCTGACAGACGTTGTGGCGGGTGGAATGATCGGCGCTGTTGTCGCCGTGTTCTGGTGGCTGCTTTTATACCGCGTGCTGTGAAAGTCTGTATACCAGGTCAATTCGCCGCACTCGGTCCACAATGCACTGATAATTTGCAGGCTGGCCGGGAATTCTAAAGGGAAAATATTGGGTGGTGTTTCTGTGGGTCGGTTTCAAAAAATCGCCGCGGCAATGGTTGTCGGTGTATTGGCGCCGTTGCTGCTCTTGCCAAGCGCCGCGCGCGCCGCAACCTATAAAATGGTGATCACAGATCGCCATTTTTCTCCGCAACAAATCGAAGGCCGCCTCAACCAGACGATAAGGATCGTGATCCGCAATCAGGGATCGAGGACGCACAACTTTGTGCTGCCGGCATTCTATATCTTTTCTCCAGACCTGCCGTCGACAGAGGGTACGAGTGTCGAATTCACCCCCGACAAGAAGGGAACATTCCCCTTCTTTTCTGATACGGGCGGTCAAAAAGAACCCGGACTCTCAGGCGAACTGACCGTGCGCTGATCAGAGGCGCGCCAGTGCAGTGATCCGGCGCCGCAAAATATTATCCGAGAGAACGCTCCAATTCGCGGCCGCCTAGGATATGATAGTGTAAGTGGAATACGGTCTGGCCCGCAGACGTTCCCTTGTTGGTGATCACGCGGAATCCGGATGCGGCGGCGCCGGTTAGCTGGGCCACCTCCCTGATCGCCTTTTGCAGCTCGGACAGCAGCGCGGGATCGTCGTCGGGAAGATCCATGATCGATTCCAGGTGCCGTTTTGGCGCGACCAGAACATGTATGGGCGCGGCTTTCTGGATGTCTTCAAAGGCAATCACTGTGTCTGACTCGAACACTTTTTTTGCTGGTATCTGACCGTTCGCGATGCCACAAAAAATGCAATCCACCTGTTTATGCAACACCTTTCGCATACAAATTTGTTTGCTTCGCAATCATCATATCAAAGGAGTGAATATTCGCCAATGTCAGAGGGGATTGGATACGCTGGCGACCGCTTTGTTTCATTGACGCAACCCGTTGTGCCCATTGAAGACCGCGCGCATCAATTTGGGGATGGCGTGTATGAGGTGATTCGCGTGTATGGCGGACGCCCTTTTTTAATGGAGTATCACCTGGAGCGATTTGTGCAGAGCGCAGCCTTCATCTCACTGCCGCTCGATCGCTCGCCAGACGATCTGCGGATGCTTATTCAGGAGGCCGTTTTGCGCGCCGGGTTTTCGGAAGCGCAGGTCTACTTTCAACTCTCCCGCGGATTTGCTAAACGCGAACACGGATTTCCTGCGATCGCGAGCCACCTGACTTTGACGGTTCGACCGGTCGATGAAAGTAAGCTGGCCGCGCAGTGGACAACTGGACTGCAGATGATTTTAGCGGAAGATATCCGCTGGAAACACTGTCATATCAAGTCGCTGAACCTGCTGCCGAATGTCTGGACGAAACAGATCGCGCTGGACAGCGGGGCGCACGACGCCATTTTTGTGCGAGACGGGCGGGTGACCGAGTGCACCAGCAGCAATATCGCGATCATTCGCGACGACGTCATCATCACACATCCGGCCAATGAATGGATTTTGCACGGGGTAACCCGCCGGTTCGTGCTTGAGTATGCGCACAGCGCCGGCCTGCCCGTCGCAGAAACCGCGTTCTCGCCCGATTCGCTGTTCACTGCCGATGAGGTGTTCACCATGGGCACTTTGA
>JAKADD010000249.1 GCA_021820825.1 Bacillota bacterium | reverse complement strand
CATGATATACTGCCGATAACAGACACAAACATAGATCGCTCTTTCCTTGGGAATGTTAGGGTTGGGGAATGGGAGTACATGGAGGGTGCAAGGGAGTGAGGGTCATTCTTGCTTCGAGTTCGCCCAGACGAACTCAGTTGTTGGCGCAGCTTGGTGTTTTGCACGATGTGGCGGCGCCAGAAGTGGATGAAACAAGTCCGGCTGGTTTAGGCCCCGGCCAAGTGGTGGAATCGTTGGCCCTTAAAAAGGCGCGCGCGGTGGCGACGCCGGGGTTGCAGGCATGGGTGATTGGCGCTGACACGGTTGTGGTGAAAGACGGAGAGATCTACGGCAAGCCGGTGGACGCAACTGACGCAAAGCGGATGCTTTACTCCTTGCAGGGCCGGCGTCATGAGGTATTCACCGGCGTTGCCGTGCTCGGCGCCAGTGGGCAACTGCGGGTTGGTTACTGTCGAGTGAATGTCGATATGGCGCCTGTAGACAAAGCTTCAGTTGCCGCCTATGTGCAGTCGGGTGAACCGCTTGACAAGGCAGGCGCCTACAGCATACAGGGGATGGGCGCCCGGTTCGTCGAGCGTATCGAAGGCGATTACTATGCTGTGGTTGGTCTCCCGCTTGCCTTGACGGCGCGTTTCCTGGTTGAACTGGGCTACACATTTTCATGACAGAATTGCGAGGTTGATCACAATTTGAACGAGCGCCCGGTTCGTGAACGTGGTACACTAATGGCTGAATTGCCCGTGCAGGAAAGACCTCGGGAGCGACTTGCTCACTTTGGGGCGCAAGCATTGTCAAACGCTGAATTAATTGCTTTGGTTCTTGGTACAGGCCGTTTGGGGGAATCGGCGCTCAGCGTTGGTGAACGACTGCTTGATCATGTCGGTGGAATACGCGAACTGGTTGACGTTCAGGTGAATGAACTTCGTCAGGTGCCTGGGGTCGGGTTGGCCAAGGCGGTCGCGGTTCTTGCTTCCATTGAACTGGGGCGGCGACTGCAGATGAGCGCTGGTGCGGAACTGCAGAAAATTGCGTCTCCTCATGAGGCGGCCTTGTATCTGATGGAAAAGTTGCGCTTCCTTCGCAAGGAACATTTTGTTACGATCCATTTAGATACAAAGCATCAGGTGCTGGGTGAGGAGATTGTATCCATTGGATCGCTTAATGCGTCTATTGTGCACCCGCGTGAAATCTTCAAAACGGCGGTAAAACGCAGCGCCGCAGCGATCATCTGCGCCCACAATCACCCGAGTGGGGATCCCACTCCCAGTCAGGAGGATGTCGATGTGACACAGCGCCTGGTGTCCGCGGGCCGGATTTTGGGGGTAGAGGTGCTCGATCATATCGTCATTGGTGACAAACGCTATATAAGTTTGCGCGAGAGAGGCTTCATGACTTCGCCGTGATAGACCGGAAAGTCCAAGTGTCGCCTGTTGTGCTGGTCTGCAAACATTGAGGGGAGTAGAAGCATGTATGTTTGGTAATTTGCGTGACATGGGAATCGATTTGGGAACAGCCAACACTCTGGTCTATATGAAAGGACGAGGCATCGTCGTGCGGGAACCGTCCGTTGTCGCAATGCGGACGGATACAGGCGCGATCCGCGCGGTTGGCGAAGAGGCCAAGAAAATGATTGGCAGGACTCCAGGCAACATCGTTGCAGTCCGGCCCATGAAAGACGGAGTTATTGCCGATTACGAAACGACGACAACCATGTTGAAGTATTTCATTCGCCAGGCGCTCAGGAAAAAATCGGTGTTTGCCGGTAAGCCGCGAGTGATTATCTGCGTACCATCGGGAATTACGGCGGTTGAGAACCGCGCCGTGCTGGACGCGACGATGCAGGCGGGCGCCCGCGAGGCGGCGACCATTGAAGAGCCGATGGCTGCGGCCATCGGGGCCGGGCTTCCTGTCGGCGAACCAACGGGAAGCATGGTCGTTGATATCGGCGGGGGTACGACAGAAGTTGCCATTATTTCGCTTGGCGGCATTGTGACGAGTCGATCGATTCGGATTGCGGGCGACGAGATGGATGAAGCGATTATGAGCCATATCAAGCGCAATTACAATCTGATGATCGGAGAACGCACTGCGGAGGAACTGAAGATTTCTGTCGGGTCCGCTATGATCACGGATGCTCGCGAGGAAATCGACATACGCGGTCGCGATCTGGTGACCGGATTGCCGAAGACCGTGTCCATCTCTGCGGAGGAAATGGCGCTCGCTTTGTCTGACACCGTGGCAAGCATTCTGGAAGCTGTCAAGGTCACACTGGAAAAATCACCGCCGGAACTGGCGGCCGATATCATGGATCGGGGTATTGTACTGACTGGCGGGGGGGCCCTGCTGCGCAATCTGGACAGGCATCTCTCAAAAGAAACCGGCATGCCGGTGATTGTCGCGGAAAATCCGCTGGACTGTGTGGCGCTCGGTACGGGAAAGGCGCTGGACAGCATTGACATGCTTCGTGAACACCGAGGTCAGAAACGGTACCGCCGGTAACGAGGCCAAGTTGGGAGAGAGGCATTTGTGGGAAGACTGTTTTCGGGTGGACGATTGCTGGGTCTTCTAGCCTTGCTCATCATTTTGGTGGCGCTGGCCGGAGTATCTTTACGGTCGCGTCTGGCCGCCATGTCTTGGCCTGAGCAACTGGTCCATGACGCAGATTCAACGGTCAGCGCGTGGTTTTATCAACCAATCTTTCAGGTTGAGACGTTTTTCTCCCGGGTCGGCAATTTGCAGACGATGTACGCGGAAAATGCGCAACTCAAGACATTGGTCAACGAGGACGCCAGTCTGCGTATCCAGATCGCTGCAGAACAGCAGCAGAATATGGTGCTCAAGCAGATGCTTGGCTACAAGGGCAGAACTCCGCAGTTTCAACTGATCGCGGGTCAGGTCACGGGACGTAGTCCGCTCGCGTGGAATTCCCAACTGACCATATCCGTAGGCAGCGCGGCTGGCGTACAGCGTAATTTGCCGGTCCTGAATCAGTCTGGCGCGCTGGTTGGACGCGTTGTTGCGGTAGCGCGGTATAGCAGCACTGTGGAAATGCTTACTTCAACGCAGACGCCAAACGGAGTGTCTGCTTCGATCATTGCGAAGGGCAACCCACCTGCGTATGGGGTGATTGTGGGGTTCCATGCAAATCAGAGCCTCTTGTCGATGCAGTTTATTTCGCAACTGGCAAATGGGGTCAAACCGGGCGATCTCGTGGTAACGTCAGGACTGAGCGACATTTATCCACGCGGTATACCGATCGGCAAGGTGCAGTCACTGGTGGCGGACGGCACTGGAATCACCCGCTCCGCTGTGGTGGTTCCCACGGCCAATCTGAATCAACTGGATTATGTGTTTGTCGTGGTGCCGCGTCCTGGGCAGGTTATCAAACCATGAAAACCATTCTGCTGTTTTGCGCCGTCTTTCTCAGCCTGGTGATTGAGGCGACTCTGTTTCGTATTCCGTTTTTCGCTGTTTACGCGCCCAATCTGGTTGTGATCGGTCTGGTGATGGCAGGCATCTTTCGCGGATCCCGTGTGGGCGCCGTACTGGGTGTGTTGATCGGTCTTACGCAGGACGTCAGCTACGGCGCTTTTTTGGGGCAAACTGCCTTCGCCTACGCAGTGATTGGTTCTATGAGCGGCTATTTTCGGGGTTTGGTCATGCGTGAGAGCCTGCTTCTCGCGTTGTTGCTGACCGGAGTCGGCACGGAGGTGTTTACCTGGGTGACGTTCGGGATCAGCAGACTGTTTGGAGAGGCCTCGATAGCCGTTCATGCCGTTGTTGTGGAGTCTGCCCAGTCGTCCCTTGTCACCATGGGCTATACGATCGTTCTATACTATCTGTATCGGCGCATGTTTCGCGTCAAATCACGCACCACCTACGCTGAAGAGTCGAACGCATCCTGACATGGCATACTACTGACAGCCATACTGGGCGGGCTGCGGGATTCTTGCAGGGTTGAGGACTATCCCCATGGATGATGAAAAACGGCAGCACAGAATTTATCGCTTTGGCATTGTACAGATGTGGATTGCGCTTGGACTGACTATCCTGACCCTGCGCATGGGGTACATGCAGATTGCAGCGCATGAACGCTACGCCGCACTGTCCGTGCGTAACGGCGTCGATACATATGCGACGCCTGCGCCGCGCGGAGCGATCTATGATCGCAACATGCGTCTGCTGGCCTACGACAGACCGTCATTCAGCTTGATTTATGCTCGCAGCGAGCGCCCCGTCGATTCTGTGGCGACCGCTCTTGCCCCGATTCTGGCGCGTTCGGCGACGGCTTTGGCCGATCAGATGAAAGAGTACGGTGCGGGCGAGGGCGGTGTGCACACGCTCATTGCCCGTCATATTTCGGCTGCCGTCGTTTCCTATGTCAGGGAGCATCAGTCGGACCTGCCGGGAATCAGTTTGATTCCCGATTCGGTTCGCGTTTATCCGCATGGCGACGTCGCCTGTCACATTCTCGGTTACATCAACTCCATCCCTGCCGGGCGGCGACGGGAATACATCGA
>JAKADD010000248.1 GCA_021820825.1 Bacillota bacterium | reverse complement strand
ACGAACAGTCGCCCGATATCGCTCAGGGAGTTAACAAAGCGCTGGAGGCGCGGCGCGGAGAGAATGTCGACGAGCAGATTGACGCCATCGGGGCTGGCGATCAGGGCCTCATGTTTGGGTTCGCGGTGAATGAAACGGACGATCTGATGCCATTGCCCATCTCGCTGGCGCACGGTCTGGCCCGCCGTCTTGCCCAGGTGCGCAAAGAACGTCTTGTGAGTTACCTGCGTCCGGATGGGAAGACTCAGGTTACCGTTGAATACGAGGGGAACAGACCGGTCCGTGTGGATACGATTGTTATTTCCACGCAACATCATCCACTTGTCGATATGGAAACCATTGAAAGGGATTTGCGCGACCTGGTGATCAATCAGGTGGTGCCCGCTCATCTGATCGACCAGAATACGCGGTATCTGATCAATCCAACTGGACGCTTTGTGATTGGCGGTCCTCAGGGAGATGCGGGGCTCACTGGACGCAAGATTATCGTCGACACGTATGGAGGATACGCGCGCCATGGCGGCGGTGCATTTTCGGGCAAGGATCCCACCAAGGTTGATCGCTCTGGCGCCTATGCAGCTCGCTATGTGGCAAAAAATATAGTCGCGGCCGGACTGGCGGACAAGTGCGAAGTGCAGATCGCCTATGCCATCGGTGTTGCGCGACCTGTTTCGGTCATGATCGACACCTTTGGAACCGGACGCATCGCTGACGAAAAAATTGAAGCGCTCGTTGCTGAACATTTTGATCTGCGGCCCGCGGGCATCATCCGCGCACTTGATTTGCGGCGGCCGATTTATCATCAGACTGCGGCCTATGGGCACTTTGGCAGGCCGGATCTTGATTTACCGTGGGAACGGCTCGATCAGGCGCACATATTGCGAAACGAAGCGGGACTGTAACCCCCAGAAAATTCGTGTCCAATGCGAAACACTATTGAGAACACCCTAACCCCATTCCATGGCGCGTAGACTATCTACGCGCTTTTTTTAACCCCTCAATCGTGATGGTGACCACTCTTCGTGGCTGTGCATAGACTGTTAGCCATGCAACTCACGGGGGGCGGCGTTTGTGATACTGGTAATCCTCGTCCTGCTGGCCGTTTACGGTCTGCTCATGTTGATCTGGCAAATGCATAAAAAATGGGTTCGCGGCAATGACCCAACTTTACCGACTGTCATAGTGATGGTCGGTCAGGCGCAGGACTGGATTGAATGGTTTATTCGGCAGCTGACTATACAGATATATGCAGATGGGCAGGAGTTTCGGGATTTTTTCATTGTCGATATCAGTTCCTCCGAGGAAACGGCGACCATTATTTCCAAACTGGAATCCAGACACCACTTTGTGACGTACGTCGCCAGCTCGCAGGAACGCTGCTGGGATGATGTGGTGACGCTGCTGCAGTCAGGGCAACAGGCGCCCACCGTGGTGGCGGATGTCAAATCGGAACAGGATGTCAGAATCCTTCTCGACATGTTGCAGAGGTTCCGATTTTGAAAATTCGAGAAAAACTTTTCTATTTCGGAAGGTAATATGATCTAAATAGCGAAATAGATCACAGTTAAGGTGTGTTTGGCGTTCCATTGTACTGAGGGGGCCCATCCCGTTGTTCGCCGCAAAGAATCGTTACTGGACTGTTGTGTCGCTCTTGGGAACGTTGGCAGTAATCTCGCTGGTGTGGGTGGGCGTGTCGGAACCTGCGCCCCCTCTGGACGGCATGAGATTATTGCTGCTTGTTGTCTATGCTGCGCTGCTTACACTCGCGCAGGTGTTTCCGGTCCGGCTTGGCGAACAGACCATCAGTCTTTCATTTGGAATTGAATTGCCTTTGTTTTTGCAGTTTGGCGCAGTGTTTGCATCTGTACTGGTCAGTGTCACCTGGGTTCTCGGAAACGTGATCATGGGGCGAACGGTCACCCTTCGACGGCTGGCCGGGAATGTCAGCATGTTTCTGCTGATGACCACCCTGGCCGCCAGTGCGTACGGTCTGCTTGGAGCCCGCGTGCCCATTCATCTGTCCTACGATCTGTATCCGGTGCTGGCGCCGCTCTTTGTGTTTGTCGCTGTCCACTTCGCAGTCAACTACTTTATTGCCATGTCGCTGACCCATCTGGAGGGACGAAGCGATTCCTGGTTCATGGGATTGCGCTGGGATCTTGCATCTCTGCTCGCTGAGTGTGTGATTGCTTTGCTATTCATAATTTTGCAGCATCTTTTCGGAGCGGCGGCGTTTGTATATATTTCAGTGCCGTTCGCTGGTCTCATCTATATCTTCAATCTCTATTCGAACCTTGTGCTGGCCAACAGGCAACTGACAATTATCAGTGATTTGACGATGAAGCTCAGTACTCAGTTGCGGGAAGATGAGGTTTTCAAGGAACTCCTGGAGGGCATCTCCCGCCTTGTCAGGATGACAGCCTGTTATATTTTCATTCCTGACGCGCATGATGTGCTGGTTCCCTACGCGGTTAAGGGCGCCACGCATGAAATGGAAACACAGATGTTGCGCATGCGGGTGGAACGCGGAGCGGGCGTAACTGGAACTGCTTACGATCTTGGGAAACCGCTTGTCCATAATATTCCGAAGGATGTGCTGGTAGAAAAGGAGAGCGTCTTCAGAGCGCCTACGCCTGGGAAGTCCATATTGGCCGTGCCGCTGTGTTATCGGGATCAGGAACTGGGTATGTTGACACTGACTCATGTGGAGAAACGCGCGTATTCTTCACGTGATCTGGAAATGGTCCAGATTCTGGCGAATCAGGCGGCGATTACACTATGGAATGCGCGCCGATTTGCGCAAACAGAGGAACAGAGCTACGTTGATCAACTGACGGAACTGTATAATTACCGTTATTTTGAAACAGTTATCGACCAGGTCTGTCGTGAAGCGGATCGATCCGGTTCGTCTCTGGCATTGCTGGTCATCGATCTGGATCACTTCAAGCGTATCAATGACATATATGGACATCTGGTGGGCAATGAGGTCCTGAAGCAAGTGGCTCATGTAATCAAGGAAGGAGTTCGGGAGGGGGATATCGTCTGCCGTTATGGCGGCGAGGAGTTCACCGTGATCTTGCCGAATGCGACAATCGACGTTGCGCTGCAGATTGCGGAACGGTTGCGCGGCTTCATCGCAGAATCTCCCATTGTCTTGCCGCCAAACGGTAAAATGACCGTGCTGCCCATCCACGTGACAGCGAGTCTGGGCGCAGCAATCTATCCGGACATGGCTGATTCTGCTTTGAGTCTTCTGCGCCATGCTGATCGCGCGATGTATGTAGGGTCGAAGCAGCGCGGACGAAACCGGGTGGCGGTCTATGAAAAGTAGGGATCAGCCTGACGGCAATGCGCCAGTGCGCCGTTCAGTGCTCTGTATCTTTGAAAGGCAGCGACGCGGCGCTTTCGCGGGCCAGTTCCGGTTGCCCGTTTCGCATAAATAACTGGGCAAGGATTTTGTTGATGTGCGCCGCGTGAGAGAATTTTCGTAACTCGACGGCATCGCGATACGCAATTTGGGCAAAGGAGATGGCTTCTTCCAGTGTCACTCCTTGTTCCGCGCTTGCCAGGGCCGACAAGGCGTCAATGCGCTCCTGGCTGGGGTCGTCAATCAACTGAAGCGCTTCACGGGCAGTGGCAAGCGCATCTTCAATCCGCGCTTCCGCAGTCCATAGATCACTCTTCAGGAGATACATCCGGGCTTTGAATCGGTCAGAAGCGAACCATGTTCCGCGAAAGTTCCATTCATCGATGATGACGTGAGCGCGTTTCAGGTCGCCGTCGTCACGGGCCTGTCGGGCGAGCAGAATCTCCGCTTCGATCGAGGATTCCAGCCAGTGATAGACGTCAAATATGGAACGCGCTTCGGCCGTCAAGCGGCGCGCTTCAGCATGCCGCCCCTCTTCATGCATTCTGATCGCTTCAGATAACTGCTGCTGCGCGATGTTTTGGGATCTTTCGCCGATGGAGAGGCGTTCTTCGGCTTGCTCAGCGAATGCCCGTGCGTGTGCACTGTCGTGTTTGGCTCTGTACGCCTCACTCAGGCGCATGGCGACCTGGGCCTCGACAATGCCCCCTGACGCAACCCGTTGCCGCCAAATAAACAGCGCCTGTTCATAGATGTGTATTGCCACGTCAACATCGCCTATCGCAAAAAGCACATCGCCCTGGAGCATCAGCAGGTCGGGCATGAATTCGGATCGATGCTGTTCCCGCGCCAATCGCAAAGCCTCGTCCAGAGCTGTGAATGATTCGCTGAACTGTCTGCGCAGCAGCAGCAGTTTGCCTTGCAGATAATGCAGTTCCAGAGTCGCCGCCGGCGGTTCAAGCGCAGACTTGAGAAGATCCTCGGCTTCCTGCAGACGCCCCAGTGCGATACAGGCGCCGATTATTTCCAGGCGTCCAAACAGCGCTTCGTCCTTGGTTGGAGCCAATGACAGCGCCTCTTCTGAGACGTCCAGGCGCATGGCAAGCTGTTTTAACAGAGCGTCGGACGGGTGCGCCTTGCCTGCTTCGATCTGGCTGATCATGCTAGGGGTTACAATTCCCTTGGCTAGTTCCGTTTGGGTAAGACCGCGTTCCTGACGCAGTTC
>JAKADD010000247.1 GCA_021820825.1 Bacillota bacterium | reverse complement strand
GATCACCAAGGCAGGGCTGCGGTCATGGTTGGGGAAATTGCGCGCCTGGCTGGATCTGTTTGGATTGACGCCTGTGCGGCAGCCCCTTCCTGAGGAGCGAATTATGCGGTTGATCGCCGAACGGACGGCGGCTCGCAAAGCGCGAGACTTCACTCGCGCAGACGCCATTCGGACTGAGCTGTCTGATAAGGGCATCCAGTTGGAAGACACTCCGCAAGGTGTGCGGTGGTGGCCTGAACGATGATGACCGAGGAGGAAGCCTATCGTATGCCGCCGCTCGCGTTGGCGTATGTCGGCGACGCCGTGTGGGAACTGGAGGTGCGCATCATGCTCGTGGACAGTGGAGAGCGGCGGCCGCAGCAGCTTCATCGACTGGCTGTCCAGAAGGTGCGGGCGAATGCGCAGGCGAATCGTTTGCGCCGCATCGCGGATGCGCTCTCAGAGAGAGAACTCGCCGTCGTCAGAAGGGGCCGCAATGCCAAATCGCGATCCGTTCCAAAGAGCGCAACTGTGGCGGATTATCGGGCGAGTACAGGCGTTGAAGCGCTGCTTGGGTATCTCCACCTGTCCGGTTTGTCCGATCGGTTGCGGGAAATTGTACAACTATTGCTCATGGATGAGGAGAATTAGACATGGTAAACACAAGAAACAACAGGATGGGAAAACAGAGATCGACGACGCGTAAGTATGAAGGTGGTCCCAGACAGTTGGCGCGGCGGGGAGGAAGCGGCGGGACGGACCGACATCCGCGCCGCCCTGCAGAGGCGTCGCCAGAGTATGGGCAACGCCGCCCTGCAGAGGCGTCGCCAGAGTATGGGCAACGCCGCCCTGCAGAGGCGTCGTCAGAGCATGGGCAACGCCGCACTGCGGAGGCGTCGTCAGAGCATGGGCAGCGCCGCACTGCGGAGGCGTCGTCAGAGCATGGGCAGCGCCGCACTGCGGAGGCGTCGTCAGAGCATGGGCAACGCCGCTCCGCAAGGGTCTCCTCAGATTCTGGCAAACGACGTGACCCGCGGCGCACAAAGTTCAGTCCAAACAGTCGGCGCAATCGTCAGACCGACAAACCGACGCGGACGGTGGGGAAACCGGGTCAGAGAGGCGCTAAAGGCGCCGAAGAACAGGAACAGGGCAGTCGCGAACAGGAGTTTGTGACGGGGCGGCGTGCTGTACTGGAAGCGCTCAAGGGAGGGCGCTCGCTAAACAAGATCCTGTTGTTGGAGGGGTCTTCCGGAGGCAGTCTTAATGAGATTGTCGCCGTGGCAAGAGATGCGGGTGTGGTGATTCAGCATGTGCCAAAGGCCAAGCTGGATGAAATATCGCCAGAGCGTGGCCATCAGGGAATCATCGCTTACATGTCGGCGAAACCATATGTAGAAATCGACGATCTGATTGCCTTGGCGCGCGCTCGCAAACCGGGGCTGATCGTGCTGCTCGATGGTCTTGAAGATCCGCACAATCTTGGTTCCGTGTTGAGATCTGTCGACGGCGCGGGCGGCCACGGCGTGATCATCCCCAAACGACGGGCGGTTCCTCTCACTGGAACGGTGGCTCAAGCGTCTGCAGGCGCTCTGGAACACGTGGAGGTCGCCCGCGTGGTAAATATCAGCCAAGCCCTGCAAAAATTGAAGGATGCGGGCTTCTGGGTGATTGGAACGGCGCCCGATGCGCAGCAACCCTACTGGTCTGTTGACTACACGGTGCCGACGGTGCTTGTTATCGGCGGGGAAGGTTCCGGTATGAACCGTCTCACCAAGGAAAGGTGCGATGCGCTTGTCGCTCTGCCAATGAACGGAAAGATCAATTCGCTAAACGCAGGCGTGGCGGCCGGAATTCTGCTCTACGAAGCAGTTCGCCAACGCAGTCAGATAGCCGACTAAAAAACCGCTGGCACTCGATCCGAGCCATGGACAGCAGTTCCGATCAAGAGCAGGCGGCCCGCTCGACAACAGGGCAATAGATGGCCGCTGCAAGGCGGCCGCAATCGTTCGGCATAGTGGTTGCAAGCTGCCGCTTACCGGAATCCAGCGCACGATTGTGACCAGGACAGAAGCGACAAAAATAGCTCTTTCGCGTTTTTCATTGACCCCTCGGGAATTCATCATGTATACTTGCGTTACTATATTGATAGATTTTGCCGGGGGGATGACGGTGGCAGTTGAACTTTCGGTCGATCCTGCTCGAAATCTTGACGACATTCCGGACGAGCTGTTGGTTGAGTGTGTGCGGGTCGGGGACGCATTGGCGCTTGAGTTCCTTATCCAAAAATACAAGACGTTCGTACGTGGCAAGGCCCGATCGTACTTCCTGATCGGCGCTGACCGCGAAGACATCGTACAGGAAGGCATGATTGGCCTGTTTAAGGCCATTCGCGACTTTCGGGACGACAAGCTCGCCTCATTTAAAGCGTTCGCGGAGTTGTGCATCACCCGTCAAATCATTACGGCCATCAAGACGGCCACAAGACAGAAGCACGTGCCGCTCAATTCTTATATATCGTTGGACAAGCCCATATACGACGAGGATTCGGATCGGACGCTGATGGATGTTATCGGCGGAGCGAAAGTTACGGATCCGGAAGAGTTGATTATCAATCGCGAGGAATTTACGGATATTGAATACAAAATGTCCGAGCTTCTGAGTGAACTTGAACGCAACGTGCTCATGCTGTACCTGGATGGGAGATCGTACCAGGAGATCGCAGGCGATCTGAGGCGTCATGTCAAGTCAATCGACAATGCACTTCAGCGCGTCAAAAGAAAACTCGAAAAGTATCTGGAAGACCGCCTTGCCTGACACATTCGCAGATCCGCATGTTTGTTGTTCCGAAGTCGCAAGCATTCCATAAAATCCGGGCAAATCGAGAATTCGATCATGTGACGGACAAGCCAAACTTGAAATTATTATGGTAGATGCAGTGACTGCGGCCGCAGAAAATTTGCTGGATCTGTTATAGCCGCGTATGCGATTGGCAATATTGTCACTTGTGCCTTCCGGAATGTTGTTGACAATGGTTGGTGCGCTGTGATAGATTATTTGGGTATTTTGCGGCTTCATGTTAGGAGGTGCTTTTCATGCGCGTCACGATTACTTTAGCTTGCACGGATTGCAAGCAGCGCAACTATACGACGATCAAGAACAAGAAAAACAATCCGGATCGTTTGGAAATGAAAAAGTTTTGCAAGTTTTGCAACAGTCACCGCGTTCACCGCGAGACCCGGTAACGGGCTGGATTGATTCTCGCTGGCAGGTCGGGGATGGGGGTGCGCCCTTTTTGATGAATGGCAGTGGTCTGGTGCGCGGGAAACTGGGTATGGCCGTTTCCTATTTTCGTGAAGTGATTGGCGAAATGAAAAAGGTTCATTGGCCTAACCGTAAGGAACTGACGTCTTATACGATTACGGTTGTACTGGTTTGTTTGGTCATGTTCCTGCTGACATTCGGGTTTGACGTGTTGGTGACCAAGGGATTCCAGGCGCTCGGCATCGGCAATTCATGATTTCTAGTGTAGGAGGTGCGGGCTACCGCCCTCGCTGATGGATAATCAGATGGAGAAACAATGGTATGTTGTGCACACGTACTCGGGCTATGAAAACAAAGTGAAAGCCAATCTTGAACGCCGTGTGGAATCCATGGATATGGCGGACAAGATCTTTCGCGTTTTGGTTCCGACCGAGGAAGAACTTGAAATCAAGAACGGCAAGCGTCGAACCGTGCAGAGGAAGGTCTTTCCTGGCTATGTCCTTGTGGAAATGATCATGACGGACGACTCCTGGTATGTTGTACGCAATACGCCGGGTGTGACGGGGTTTGTCGGCACAAGCAGCGCGGGCTCGAAACCGACTCCGTTGCTGTCCAATGAGGTTCGCATGATCCTGCGCCAGATGGGTGTGGATGATGTGAAGACCCGTTTTGATTTTGTTTTGCAGGAACCTGTTCGAATTGTCGAGGGACCATTCGCCAATTTTATCGGCAGCATCGACGAGATACAGCTTGAAAAGCAGAAGGTGCGCGTGCTCGTATCCATGTTTGGACGGGATACGCCTGTGGAGCTTGATTTTGAACAGGTAGAGAAACTATAATAAAGCGACCTATAACGCGGAGTGGTGTGAGAGCCCTCAGTGGGCGCTTGCGGCACTTTGTTGTTGTCTGGGAAATCGCTCTGCTATGTGCGTGTATATGCCGTAGTGGGAGGTCGTGGGGTGCACCTGCGCCCGTCAATACCACATTCTGTAGAGGAAAGTGAGGTGTGTTACGTGGCAAAGCGCGTCATGAAAGTCGTTAAACTGCAGGTATCTGCGGGGAAAGCCACTCCAGCACCGCCGATTGGACCGGCATTGGGCCAGGCAGGCGTCAACATCATGCAGTTTTGCAAGGAGTTCAACGCCCAGACCGCCGATCAGCCTGGCATGGTTATTCCGGTTGTCATCACGGTCTACGAGGATCGTTCTTTTACATTTGAACTGAAGACTCCTCCGGCTTCTGTGTTACTGAAAAAGGCCCTCGGAATCGAATCTGGTTCCGGCGAGCCAAATAAAAAGAAAGTCGGCACACTTTCCCGCGCCAAGGTGAGGGAAATCGCGGAGCTGAAAATGGTGGACCTGAACGCA
>JAKADD010000246.1 GCA_021820825.1 Bacillota bacterium | reverse complement strand
CTGGTGACTTCGTTTTTCATTGCCGGCGCCACCGAAGAGTCCATTAAAGGACTGCTTTTCCGGCGGCTTGTCTACAGGAAACCATTTTTTGAAAAACCGTATGACGGAATTCTGTACGCCGTGGCCATCGGAATGGGGTTCGCAACTGTGGAAAATATACTTTATGTAACAAGCTACGGTTTGTCCACAGCCTTTGTGCGCGCGTTTACAGCCGTGCCTGCGCACGCACTCTTTGGAATCGTCATGGGAGCCAGTTTCAGTCGCGCCAAGTTTGCAGGCGAGCCCGTGTGGCGAGCGTTTGTCATTCCCGCTCTCCTCCATGGACTCTATGACGCGTTTGCCATGGCGCAGAGTTTTAGCGCGAATGTGCTGCTGATTGTCTATCTCATGTGGCTTGTACGTTTCGCCTATCTGCGCGCCAAACCGCTGACCGGGAGACTGCGCTATCGGGTGTCATGACCATGCAGACTGAATTTTTGCGGAGTGTCCGGCAACCCTTCAAACGTGAACAGAATGCCGTCGTCTGTTTTAAAGACGGCGATTTCAGTCTGCTCATCGAGCATCAGAAGATGAAAGAGATTCATGTCTGTCTTAAAATAGGGACTCAGATGCTCATCGTGAAAGCGTAGATTGAGCACGCGAAAGCGCTCTGATCCGGGCACCTGAAATCCAGACTGCACAGTCCACTCCAAAAGCTTGCCCGCGGCGATCGGTTCAGCGCGCCCCTTTGTCCGCAACATTTCGAACAGGGATTTGGCCGCCCTGGCCTTACGACTCTGCTCCGTGAATAGTCCGTAATGCACCTGTTTCCCCTTCTCCCGAAACAAGGAATGTCCCCTTTGGTAAACCAACCGGATTAGGGGACATTCACTTGGGTATTGCATTGCTACGCTCTACTAGGTAGTATAACTGAAACAAAAGCGCCAGGGAAGTCTAGCGGGACAGAAGGGTTGCGGCTTCCAGCAGGACACGGGCGCCAAAACCGGTGGCTCCGGCCGGTTTATACCCCGTTGTAGTTTCCGCCTCCATGGGGCCAGCCATGTCAATATGCGCCCATTCCGTGTCTTTTGCGACGAAATGTTGCAGAAATAACGCCGCGGTTATGGCGCCGCCCGGTCCTTTGCCAATATTTAAAATATCGGCGTATGTGCTCTTCAATTGCTCCTTGTACTCGTCTGGAAGCGGCATATGCCACAGAAAATCCCCGCTCTTCTCCCCACTCTGCAGCAATTGCGTCACAAGCGGTTCCGTGCCAAAAACGGCTGCGTAACGGGGTCCCAACGCTGCGGCCGCCGCTCCTGTCAAAGTTGCGATATCGACCGTGAACCGCGCGCCCAGTTCCCCTGCGCGAATCAGGCCGTCCGCCAGCACAAGGCGGCCTTCTGCGTCAGTATTGGCGACCTGAACGGATACTCCGTTTGGATACTGTATCAGTTCTCCAGGCAGCATGGACCCCGCATCAGGAATATTTTCCGCTGCGGCGATCAGTCCGACGACATTGCATGGAGTGTCAGTCGCAACCAGTCCATAGATTGCCCCAATCACCGCGGCTGCGCCGGCCATATCAAAGCGCATATCGCTGATATCCCGACCGCTTTTCAGGCTGATGCCGCCCGTGTCAAACGTGATCCCCTTGCCAACGAATGCGACAAGCGGTCTGGCAGGATCGGACGCGTACCGGATTTCAATAAAGCGCGGCTTGTGGGCGCTCCCTTTGCCTACCGTATAAACCCCCACAAGCTGTTCGCGCAACAGTTCATCGTCTGCGTACACGCTGACAGACGCCCCCGTTCCGGCGAAGTGGCGCACCACGAAATCAGCCAGCACCGCTGGGCGCAAGATGTTTGGCGGTTCATTGGCGAGATCCCTGGCGAGCGCGGTCGCTTCCGCGAACGCCGCGCCCCGCCTGACGCCGTCAGTCAAGTCCTGGCCGACCAGATAGAGGTCGGCCAGCGTTTTGCCGGCAGGCTGCGACTTGTAGCGATCAAACGTATATGCACCGAGCAGAGCCCCTTCCGTGATCGCCTGCGCTTCTTCAGGAGCCGGAAACAGGTTCGGAAGCACGATGGAGGCGCTGCGCCAACCTTCCTTCTCCGCCGCTCGCGCCGCCTGACCCGCCGCCGCTCGTAAATCGTCGAGAGCGACGCGGACGTGCTCACCCAGACCAACAGTGATCAGTCGCGGAAACAGATACAGTTCGCCTTTTTTCTGATGTCTTTGCGCCAGCGTAATAGCGTCGACTTCTGTCATGGCGTCTGTGACAAATACCACAGAACCTTCTGGCTGACGATCGTCAGCCCCAGCATGAATACGCATAGGACCACTCCTGTAGTGAGCCCTTTTCAGAGCCCGTTTCGATTCCTGTCTGGACTTGCGCGAAAGGGGCGTCCACACAGGCACACCAAGTATACCTCACTCCGCGCTGTCTGAGGTATACTACAGTCAGCAAGCCACGGAAGGGGTCACTGTATGCGCAACGAGCGAACGTTGCTGGAACGCGTCGTTCTGTCGAAGGCCATTGAAGGAGAACTGCGCACATTTGACATCGATCTGCACGACCTTGGCGAACGGTTTGAAGTCTATGTGTACGATCCCGAAGAAGTATTCGAGGCTGAACCGGTGACCTGCTCGTCGCTGCTTGAAGCCAAACGCGTGTTCACCCGGTTCATGGAACTGATCGTCGCGGAACCAGTACACCAGACCGACTCTCCGTTTGATTTTGCGGAACGCGTGTACGCGAAACTGTTTGAGTTTGACGCGTGATGGTGTTCACTCGGGCCGCTGTTCCCTGGTCGTTCCGTTATCCAGGTATTCACAAAGACGCAGTTCTGCATGCTCATTGACGACGATGACCGGAATGTCAGCGCGCAGGGCCATAAGCGGAAAACGATTGACAGGTTCCATCTCCAGACTGGTGCCTACGACAAGCAGGACGTCAGCGGTGACAACCCAGTTGATGGCCAGGGAGAGCGACCGCACGCCTTCTCCCTCCAGCACAATATCCGGCCAGACCTGCCCGCCGCATGCCCGGCATTGCGCATGATACGTTCCACGAGCGCCCACGACGATAAGCGAGCGGCAGGAACGGCAGCGCAGGCGCATTAAACTGCCGTGCAGTTCGATGATCTCGCGCGACCCGGCGCGCTGGTGCAGACCGTCGATATTTTGGGTGATGATCCGTGCGCCTCGCTGTGCGAGTATTCGGTGGCCGCTGTTTGGCGAAACGGTCCGCCAGTCCGCCGTCAGTTTCCTGTACAACGCCTGAAACTCCGCGACGTGTCTGTGCGCAGCGCGCGACTGAAAGAGTTCCTTGAGCGGACGGCCAGACCACTGCGCCTCGACCGTGGGCAGCCCACTGGCCACACTGAGACCGGCGCCCGTTATGGCAACCAGACTCCGGGCCGCGGTACAGATCTCCTGACAGCGTCGCGTATGCAGCGCGGACTGTGACGCTCGCCGCTGAGTCAACAGCAATCACCCCCGTATGGACAAAACTCTGTCACAGGCGAATCGTGCAATTCACTGTGGAGGTCTTGACGCCAAAGCCTATGATGTAGTATTCTCTGAAAAATCCCATACGAACAAAGCGATGACGGAAACGAATGGACAGTACAGCGCTCAGAGAACCAGCGGATGGTGCGAGCTGGCGGCTGGAGTCCACCTTTAAGCATTCCCGAGCGAACGGCGAACGCCACAGGCCAGTAGCCGCTTACGCACAACTGCGTTATTGGTTGCGGTTCCGTGGTGGAACCGCGTGAGCTGTCGATCGTGAGATCGACGGGATGTAGGGTGGTACCGTGAGCGCCTGCCGCTTGCCCCTTTTATTTGGGGCAGGCGGTTTTTTGTTTGAGTTTTGCGAAGCAAAATCTCATGTCTGAACAGACGCATAGAGACAGAAGGAGTGGTGGAAATGTTCGCAGAAAAGACAGTTTTACGAATTCCCGGTCCGACGCCTGTTCCTCCAGAGGTAGTGAGGGCAATGGGCCATACCATGGTTGGACATCGCAGTTCTGAATTCTCCACGCTGCTGGCAGAGGTGCTGGCAGGAGTGCGCGATCTGATGCAGACTTCTGGAGACGTCGCAATCCTGGCTGGCACTGGAACCGCCGGTCTTGAGACTGCTCTGCTCAACCTGGTTCAGCCCGCCGATGAGGTGCTGTCCGTTTCAACCGGCAACTTTGGCGACCGCTTTGCCGACATCGCTGCCCGCGTCGGCGCCACAGTGCGCACGCTTTCCTATGATTGGGGCCAGGCGGCGCAGGCGGCAGACATTGAGCGCGCATTGACAGAACAGCCGCACATCAAGGTGGTTCTTGTCACTCATTGCGAGACCTCAACCGGTGTGCTAAATGATGTCAAGTCAATCGCCGAGGTTGTCCATCGGCACGGCGGTTATCTTGTGGTCGACGCCGTGAGTTCGTTCATAGGCGCTCCCCTGCATGTCGATGAGTGGCATGTGGACGTCGTGGTGACCGGTTCCCAAAAAACGCTCGGCCTGCCGCCTGGACTGGCGCTTGTGGGCGTTTCCGAACGCGCCGCAGAGCGCATGCGGCAGATTCCCCGCAGAACCCTTTATTTCGATCTTGTCCGCTATTTTAAAGACGCGGCGGCTGACACC
>JAKADD010000245.1 GCA_021820825.1 Bacillota bacterium | reverse complement strand
GCCAGCCAGCAAGGTATACTGTGTCTAGAATTTGCAGATAAGCAGAGGCCGTTGCTTCTCACCCCGCGACCCGTTATTTGAACGGAGTCCATGGGTTCACCTGCGCATGGAGCATCAGAATTGTGTGATATGCCATGTTTAGAGTGAACGGGATAACGCGGGCTGGCACCGCGTTTTTGACGTCTTATGTGAAGCGAACAATCAGGAGGTGTTGTGCAATTAGCAAGGATGATGTACAAATTAACGATGCGATCCGGGCGAGGGAAGTGCGTTTGATTGACGAGGCTGGCGGTCAGCTGGGTATCGTCAGCCTGCGAGATGCTCTGCGCATTGCCGGGGAAAAGACTCTCGATCTTGTCAATGTGGCTCCCACTGCGAAACCGCCTGTGTGCCGGATTATGGACTACGGCAAATTCAAATACGAGCAGAGCAAGAAAGAGAAGGAAGCCCGGAAGCATCAAAAAGTGGTGATGATCAAGGAAATTCGCATGACCCCCAATATCGAGGATCATGATTTTGAAACCAAGGTCAAGGCGGCCACAAAGTTTTTGCAGGAAGGCGACAAGGTCAAGGCGGCGGTGCGCTTTCGCGGACGTGAAATCACTCATCCGGGCATCGGTCAGGCCGTACTTGAGAAGATGGCCAGGGAACTGGAACCGTTCGGCGTGCTTGAGCGGGCGCCGCGGCTTGAAGGGCGCAGCATGATCATCATTTTGAACCCTCGCCACAATGTCGAAAAGTCGTCGTAGTGAGCGGGCGGCGCAGGCGTCTGGATGATGCGAAGTGAACGGCGAGGATGCTGTAGGCGGGGAAAATTCACTGCACCGCTGTTCATCGCGGTAGTAAGTGCTTTGGAGGGTATGCAATGCCTAAGATGAAAACGCACCGCGGCGCTGCGAAGCGCTTCAGCAAGACCGGAACTGGCAAGATTAAGCGCAATCATGCGTTCACGAGTCATATGTTTGTGTCAAAGTCGCCTAAGCGCAAGCGTCAGCTGAGGCATTCCACGACGATGGCCGCGGGCGATGTCAAGCGCATAAAACAGTTGATCGCGTATCTATAGAGCCATTCCAGCTTTAGGGAGGATTTGTCATGCCAAGAGTCAAAGGCGGTACGATAACCCGCCGCCGTCACAAGAAGATTTTGAAGCTGGCCCGCGGCTATTTCGGGTCAAAGCACCGACTGTTTCGCACAGCCAATCAGCAGGTTATGAAATCGTTCATGTACGCGTACAGAGATCGTCGTGTACGCAAACGTAATTTCAGACGTCTGTGGATTCAGCGTATCAACGCTGCGGCTAGATTGAACGGACTGTCCTATAGCAAGTTGATGTTCGGTCTGAAGCAGGCTGGAGTTGAAGTCAACCGCAAGATGTTGGCGGAACTGGCTGTCAATGATTCGGGCGCCTTTACGGAACTCGCTTCTGTAGCCAAAGCCAGACTGTAGATTTGAATTGCATTTCCGAGGTGGGCCGAACGCCCGCACACAGAAGACCGCGCCCCATGACAGAGGCGCGGTCTTCTGTGCACGGAAACGTTGTGGCGCTCTGTTAACTGTCGCCACAACACCGTTTGGCAAGGCGCTTACCGCCAGCGCGAAGTGTGAACCGCTGACTCTTTTGACGGGTCAACGCGCGGGTTTACTAAAGTGGGGAAAATACTCTGTATGAGACTTTCTGCGAGGTGGTGCGACTATGCAATGGAATACATATGTGACAAGGATTGTTCCCGAGCAGTCTCTGGAAACCTTGCGGGACGTGTCCAGGATTGCCGTGTGGAACTTTGAACAACTGCCTGTGTCGCGGGAGGAGCTGCTTGCGCAGGTTCGCTCGGCCGACGCGCTGATTACGATGTTGACGGACCGGATCGACGCTGAGGTGTTTTCGGCGGGGAAGAACCTGAAAATCGTGGCCAATGTGGCGGTCGGCCATGACAACATCGACATGGCAGAAGCTCGCAACCGCGGCGTCATCGTCACCAATACTCCGGATGTGCTGACGGAGACCACGGCTGATCTGGCGTTTGCTCTGCTGTTGGCCACGGCGCGCAAGATTCCGCAAGCCGCCGCCTACTTGCGCGCAGGGAAATGGAAGACATGGTCGCCGCTGCTCATGGCAGGGCAGGACGTGCACGGTGCGACGCTGGGCATTGTCGGGCTGGGGCGTATCGGGGTAGGGGTCGCGCAGCGCGCCAGGGGCTTTGGAATGCGCGTGCTGTACCACAATCGCAACCGAAATCCAGAGGCGGAAGCAGAGCACGAAGTCGCATACAGGACTCTGGACGAGCTGTTGCGGGAGTCGGACTTCGTTGTGTTGCTCGCGCCGCTCACGGAACACACGCGCCATCTGATCGCTTTGCGGGAACTCTCCCTGATGAAGCGCACGGCCTGCCTGATCAATGTGGGACGGGGGCCGCTGGTCGATGAAACTGCATTGTACGAGGCGTTAAAGGCGGAGCGGCTCTTTGCTGCGGGCCTGGATGTTTTCGAAAAGGAACCGATCGGTCCTGATCATCCACTCCTGACTTTACCGAATGTTGTGGCATTGCCGCATATCGGCAGCGCGAGCATCCGTACGCGCACAGCGATGACAAGCCTTGCAGCGGCTAACGTGCGCGCCGTCTTGACGGGCGAGAGTCCACTGACTCCTGTTGTGTAATGACGAAAAGAAGGCTACAATAGTCGAAAAAAAGCGCACAGAGAAAGTCTTGGCGCGGGAGAGAACGGGGAGAGCGGCATGCGCAGCGACATGATCAAAAAAGGTATCGATAAAGCGCCGCATCGCAGTCTGTTGCGGGCGACTGGACTTAAAAACAGCGACTTTGACAAACCATTCATCGGGATCTGCAATTCGTTTGTGGAGATCATTCCGGGGCACATGCATCTTCAGGAATTTGGCCGTCTGGTGCGGGATGCGGTGATTGAGGCCGGGATGATACCGTTTGAATTCAATACCATCGGCGTCGACGACGGCATTGCCATGGGGCATATCGGCATGCGCTATTCCCTGCCGAGCCGGGAACTGATTGCCGACTCCCTGGAAACGATGGCGCAGGCCCACTGGTTTGATGGATTGATCTGTATTCCCAATTGCGACAAGATTACACCGGGCATGATGATGGGCGCTCTGCGCGTCAACATTCCCACCGTGTTTGTTTCTGGAGGACCCATGAAGGCCGGGAAGACATCGAAGGGCGTCACGGTGGATCTGGTTTCTGTGTTTGAAGGCGTGGGCGCGTACCAGGCGGGCAGGATGTCAGAGGAGGAGTTGCAGGACATTGAGGAGCATGGCTGCCCAACCTGTGGTTCATGCTCAGGCATGTTCACCGCCAATTCGATGAATTGTCTCGCCGAGGCGCTCGGTCTGGCGCTTCCCGGAAATGGGACCATCCTCGCTGTATCGCCCCTGCGCAAGGAATTCGTCAAACGGTCGGCGGCGCACCTCAAACATCTCATCGCAGAGCAGATCAAACCGCGGGATATTGTGACACAGACGTCATTTGACAACGCATTCACGCTCGACATGGCGATGGGCGGGTCGACCAACACCGTGCTGCACACCCTGGCTCTGGCGCATGAGGCGGAGGTGGACTATCCGCTGGCGCGCATCGACGAGATCTCGCGCCGGGTTCCGCAAATCTGCAAAGTCAGCCCCTCTTCGGAGTGGCATATGGAAGATGTGGACCGCGCGGGCGGCATCTCTGCGATTTTAAAGGAATTGTCGCGGCGTCCCGGACTGGTTGACACGAGTCGCATCACCGTCACGGGACAGACACTGGGAGAGAACATCGCTGCGGCCGACATCGCAGACCCCAGGGTGATCCGCAGCCTTGAGGAGGCGTACAGTCAGGAAGGCGGTCTGCGCATCCTGACTGGCAATCTGGCTCCAGACGGCGCCGTGATCAAGAGCGGGGCGACGGCTGTCAAGCATTTTGAAGGGCCATGCGTGATCTTTGAGTCGCAGGAAGCCGCATCGGAGGGCATTCGGGCGGGGCGGGTCAAGAAAGGCGATGTGGTCGTGATTCGCTATGAGGGCCCCAAAGGGGGACCGGGCATGCCGGAGATGCTGGCGCCGACTTCGGCCATCGCGGGGATGGGTCTCGATGCGGACGTGGCGCTGATTACGGATGGGCGATTCTCGGGCGCTACCCGCGGCATCAGCATCGGCCATATCTCTCCGGAAGCGGCGGCGGGCGGTTCGATTGCAGCGCTGCAAGAAGGGGATGTGGTTGTCATCGACACGGACCTGCGGCTGATCGAGGTGCGTCTGTCCGCAGAGGAACTGTCCGCGCGCATGGCGGACTGGCGCGCTCCCGAACCTCTAGTAAAACGGGGCTGGCTCGCACGGTACACAAAACTGGTCACGTCCGCCAACACGGGGGCCATTTTGCAGGATTGAGCAAAATCTCACTGCTGCGCAGCACCAACAACCGGGAAGGAAATGCGCCTGCGACGATTTTCGGGATTGGCTGGTTTGAAGCGCGTGAGCCAAATGTCGTCGACGTGATGGCAGTCAGTCGGGCAGACCGGGGGAAGGCGGGGTGCACTTTGGAATTATTGACATCGTCCGGCAATCCGCGCGTCAAGGCGTGGGCGGCGCTCAAAGAACGCAAATACCGGGAACAGTCAGGCGCCTATCT
>JAKADD010000244.1 GCA_021820825.1 Bacillota bacterium | reverse complement strand
TTACTTTTGAAATACCACATCAAGTCGAGAAATACGCGCAAATGACACCTTCCTTACGCGAAGCGCGATGGTCGAATTCATACGCAAGTTCAATTATAGCGCAAGATATGGTGGGAACGAGAAGGAGAGCACCGTGCGGCCAAATCATTTCCCGAGTTTCCCGAGTTTCCCGAGTTTCCCGAGTTTCCCGAGTTTCCCGAGTTTCCCGAGTTTCCCGAGTTTCAATCGTTGCGTTTTTCTGTCTATGGTGTCAAAATGGTAGTGATATAGACATTGTCAAAGGCAATCGAGCGGGTGTGGTTGCGCAAGGTACAGTCTCAGGAGGCAGGGAGTTATGGTGCAGGTGACATCACAGCCGATTGAAGAACAGACCCACGAGCAGAAATCGACCATCCAGGCTGTCATGGATAACATTGGGAAGGTGATCGTGGGCAAGACAGATGTCATCCAGTTATGCCTTGTTTCCCTGATCGCGCATGGCCATATTTTGCTGGAGGACGTTCCGGGTGTGGGCAAGACGATGCTCGTGCGATCACTGGCCAGGAGCCTGGATTGCCAGTTTAAACGGATACAGTTCACTCCGGACTTGCTCCCCTCTGATGTTACTGGCACATCTGTCTTTAATCAGCGTATTGCCGATTTCGAGTATCGACCGGGGCCGATTTTTGGGCAAATTGTTCTGGCTGACGAGATCAATCGAACTTCACCCAAAACACAGGCGGCTCTTTTGGAAGCGCTTGAAGAACAGAGTGTCACGTTTGATGGGGTGACGCATGAATTGCCTGACCCGTTCTTTGTTCTGGCCACACAGAACCCCATTGAGTACGAGGGAACATTTCCGCTTCCCGAGGCGCAGCTTGACCGCTTTCTCATGAAATTGTCGGTGGGCTATCCGAGTCCGACCGAAGAACTGAGCGTGCTCATGCGCGGCCTGGATGGTATCGACGTCGACAGTCTGGAGCCGATGGCCACGCCGAATGATATCGCACTGTGGCAGGCGGAAGTGAGCGGCGTGTACATGGATCAGACGATATTTTCGTACGTTGTGGATATTGTCGGCCGTACGCGGGTACATCCTCAGGTGTATCTTGGCGTTTCGCCGCGAGGGGGAATCGCCCTCGCGAAGGCGGCGCGCGCGTACGCCTATGTGGAGGGACGTGAGTTTGTGCTTCCTGACGACATCAAGCGATTGGCGCCATACGTGCTCAGCCATCGCATCCTGGTCCATCCCGAAGCGCGCATACAGGGTATCTCGGCAGAATCGCTGCTCGCGGACATTCTTCGCGAAACACCGGTTCCCGTCTTGCCTGTGCGGAGGTAGCCGTGCGCAACGCGATGCTGTTGACTTTTTTTTATGTGATCGCTGCGGCGATGTTTGCCGTTTCCCACATGTACGGGGGGTTTGGCGCATGGTTCCTGTTTTGCGCCGCACTGCTGTTCGCCTGTTACGAGACCTTGGCATGGTGGTCGCTGCCGCGCTCATTCACCGTTTTGCGCCGCGTTTCCGCCGGGAGACTGCAGGCTGGTCAGGATGTCACGGTTGTTATTGACCTGAAGCTTACAGAGCATGCTTGGATGCCCGTGCAGTGGCTGCGCGTCGAGGATGTGCTGCCGACTCGGCTGGCAGTGCGCAGCGACGAGCCGTATCATACCGTTTATCCATGGGATCGCAAGGAGTTTTCCGTTCAGTATCGGCTGACTGACGCTCCCCGCGGCCTCTATCGTCTGCACGAGGTTGCGGTCAGCGGCGGCGATGTGTTTGGTCTGTTGGTCAGGCGAGTGGTGGTGCATTGTCCGACGCAACTTGTTGTGTACCCCCGTGTGCGCAAAGTCGCCTACTGGTGGGCCATGGACCAGCGCCGTCTCGGCAATAGGGTGGCTCAGTCCAGGAGCGTCGCAGACGCTACGCGAGTGATCGGAACCAGGGAGTACATTCCGGGCGACCGGCTCAGCCGCATCCATTGGCTGGCAACTGCGCGGACCGGAACACTCCGCTCAAAAGAATTTGAACACTATGCACTGAATGAGCTGCTGTTTATACTGGATACATCCTATGAGAGTTTCGGAGGATATCCTTCATCGTTTGAACTTGCACTGTCGACGGTGGCCTCGCTGGCGGAATATGCGCACAGGACTCACATCGTGTTTGGTTACTACGCGTTTGGAACTGGCATGCACCATGTACCGGCCAAACAGGGTGACCTCACCCTCCTGCGCATGCTGGAACATCTTGCCGTTGCCGAGGCGGATGGACAGGCGTCCTTCGCAGAGGGGCTGTGGCATTTGATGTCGGCGCCGCGCCAGTCAACGGCCGTGGTCGTGACCAGGGGCGTTACGGATGGGTTGGTGCGTTTTGCCGTGCTTGCGGCGGATCGTCAGCTGCGCGTCCAACTGCTGCTCGCACGGGCGGAGCAATCATCATTGACGCCAGAGGAAGATGCTCTGGCAGATCGTTTGCGGCTGTTTGGGTGGCAGATTCGAACGCTGCACTCATTGGACAGTCTGGACACCCTTGGGGCTGGGGGATCGGTATATGCGGGTCACGCGTGATACTGTGCATGGCATCGTTGTGTCACTGCTGCTTTGGGGGTGGACGGCCCAGATTCTCCTGGCCGTTCAAAATGTCGCCTATATGGGCAACACCATTCCGATTATCTGGTACATAGGCATTCTCTTGCTCGTGGATCTGATTTCGTATCGGGCGTTGCGTATCACGGTGCTCACTGTCGTGGTTCTCGTTCTTCTAAAATGGGAATACTATCCTCTCGTATCGTGGTTTCCTCCGACTGTGTTTTTCACTCAGTTCCTGAACGATCTGAGGACCGCCGCGTACAGCCTGCTGTCGGGAAACATTCGCATGGTCAGCGACGGCGTCCGGACGCTGGCGTTTATCGGCGTCATCACGTTTGGCACGAAACTGTTGCAAGAGTGCCTCAGCAAACCGCTTCTTGTGCTGGCGGCGCTCATAGCAGGGGAAGCAGTGCTGATCGATGCGGTCGGCGCTTTTGGCGTGCGGGATCATGTACAGATCATCCTTTATATGCTGATCGGACTGGCGCTATTGGCGCTCACGAATGCACCGCGCCTGCAACTGTTTTCTGCGGTGCTGTCGCGGCGGGAGATTATGCGGCACCTAGCTATTCCCGGCGGACTGGCGGCGGTGATTGTGCTGACCGGATTGGCGATTCCGAAAACGACGCCTGATTGGCCCAAACCGCTGGCGTTGCTCAAACAGTTTGAAACGGCCTCCCCATCCAGGCAGTCCGGGCAGGTATACGGATCCAACGACGCCAATCTGGGGGGGCCGTTCAAGGGGAGCCATAAAGTTTTCTTGCGTGTATTCGCCAGTCAGCCATCATACTATCGCGGTGAGTCGCTAAACCAGTACACGGGTCAGGGATGGGTGCAACCAACATCGGCAACCGACCGATTTGCGTCGGGGAACGCAATCCCGACATCGCTGATTGCGCAGATGGGCCCCGATGCGGCGTCACCCGTTGTCACCATAAAGGAACGGATTCAGGTGGTTCGCGGACAATACCCTGTGCTGTTTGGCGCCTATCAGATTGCGCGTGTGACAGCTCCGGGCGGGCACGCCCATTTCACAGTCGCCCCTCAGACAGACACGGTAGCGGCGGGAACGATTGGCCCTGGCGATTCCTACTCTGTGACATCCCGCATGCCGGCGCCGCCATCCTCCCTGTTGGCGACCGTGCATGATGGAAACCTGGCATACGCGTTTCCGGGCAATCTGGAGTTGCCTGCCGGTTTCCCCGCACGCGATGTACAGCTGGCGAAAAGGATCACGGCTGGGATTCACGGCACCTATAACAAGGTCGAAGCGATCATTATGTATTTGCAGAGTCACGAAAGGTATCAGACGAACAATATTCCGTACATTAAACCCGGTCAGGACTTTGTGGATCAATTTCTCTTTGTGACACATCGCGGATACTGTGACCAGTTTTCCAGCGCATTGGCGGTGCTCGCGCGGTCCATTGGCATCCCATCGCGGTGGGTGAAGGGATTCGTCACGGTGCCTGCGAATCCAAACTACCATGGTCCAACCAACGAATACCTGCTGCGCGGAACGGACGCCCACTCTTGGGCGGAGATCTGGTTTGCGGGGTACGGCTGGATCCCGTTTGAGGCGACGCCGTCTTTCGTATTGCCGGACGGCGTCGCCAAAGCTGCGCAGCAAGCGGTTCATAAGGCTCCTGTACCAGCTTTGCACAAGAAGTTGGCGGGACAGAAACACAGCGTCAAGCGCACATCCCCTGGCGCTGTGTTTCTGGGCGTGAGCGCCAAGGGATTTGGCATCGGCGCCGCCGCAGTGGTTGCTGTGTTGCTGGCCGCTTTTACCGTCAGTATGCTTCGTCGGCGAAGGATCAGAACGCGCTGGCCCGTCCTGGAGATGGAGTCGCTGATCCATCGGTTTATCCGCCGTTTTGGCGATCGTTTACCAGGGCAAACGCTGCGGGAATACGCGTGCGCCTGTCGCAATGAGACGTTGCGTCGCGACTTGTTTCGTTTTGTCGACTGGTTTGAACGGATTTGTTACGGCGGTCAGCAACTGGACAGCGACATCGCGGAAGGCGACAGGTTATTGCGTGAGTTAAGCAAAAGTAAACGCGCAACAAAAAAAAGCTC
>JAKADD010000243.1 GCA_021820825.1 Bacillota bacterium | reverse complement strand
CCAGTACGTAGGCGCACAGTTTCAGGGTCGCAGCGCGCCCATTCGCGGTGTCAACGGTGTCAACGGTGTCAACGGTGTCAACGGTGTCAACGGTGTCAACGGTGTCGGCTGTCTTAGCTGTCTTAGCTGTGACGTCCATCATACGCGTCCACCTCCAGGCCGCACCAGCGGGGGCAAGATCCCTTCCGGCGGCGCGAGTTCTTCGAGGCTGCACGCGCCCTGCTGGTACTCCAGGTTCGCTTCGTCGTGACGCTTTGCCGTGGGAATCACAAAGCGCTCCGCATATTTCGCCACCCCAAACAGCCGCGCCATGTCCTCCAGTTGCGTGATTGACAGGCCCGCTTCGCGCACCAGTCGACTGCTCTCCAGGTCTCCAACGTTCTTCTGGCGCATGTGCGCCCGCATCGCCGTCAACCGCAGCAGCACGCGGCGAATGACGGCCACATCTCCCGCCGTCAGGATCGAAGCCAGGTACTCCATGGGAATGCGCATCTGGTCGATCGCAGGCAGATACCCGTCGGCCGACAACTCGTCCTCATTGACCAATTGGCTCATGATCGGGCTGAGCGGCGGCACGTACCACACCATCGGCAACGTCCGGTACTCCGGGTGCAAAGGCAGGGCCACCTTCCACTCCACCGCCATCTTGTACACCGGGGAGCGCCGGGCCGCCTCCATCCAGGCGTCCGAGATGCCCGCCTTGCGCGCCTCCGCGATGACCTCAGGGTCGCTCGGGTCCAAAAACACCTTCAGTTGCGATTCATACAGGTCCTGCTCGTCCGTCACTGAGGCCGCTTCCACCACCCGGTCCGCATCGTATAAAATGGGCCCGAGGTAACGGATTCGCCCGACGCACGTCTCGGAACAGGTCGTGGGCAGGCCCGCTTCAATGCGCGGATAGCAGAAGTTGCACTTCTCCGCCTTGTGCGTGTTCCAGTTGAAGTACACTTTTTTATACGGGCAGGCGCTGACGCAAAACCGCCATCCCCGGCAGGCGTCCTGATCGACCAGCACAACGCCGTCTTCGTCACGCTTGTAGATGGCGCCGGACGGGCAGGCGGCGACGCACGACGGATTCAGGCAGTGCTCACAGATGCGCGGCAGATACATCATGAACGCCTGCTCGTACTCGAAGGCGACGTGCGCCTGCATGTGGCTCAGATTCGGGTCGCGCTTCGCAATCTCGCCCCCGCCCGCGAGGTCGTCATTCCAGTTGGGGCCCCACACAGGGCTGTCCATCACCTTGCCCGTGATCAGCGAACGCGGCCGCGCAGTGGGCTGATGCTTTCCTTTCGGACTGTCAATCAGGTTCTCGTAGTCATACGTCCACGGTTCGTAGTAATCGTTCATCGTCGGTTGATCCGGGTTGTGAAAGATGTTGGCCAGCCGCGAGACAGGGCCGCCGGAACGCAACTGGAGTTTGCCCTTGCGGAGTTTCCAGCCGCCGCGATAGCGCCCCTGGTCTTCCCACTCGTCGGGGTACCCCGGACCCGGACGCGTCTCCACGTTGTTAAACCACATGTACTCCGCGCCCGGTCGATTCGTCCACACATTCTTGCAGGTGACGCTGCAGGTGTGGCAGCCGATGCACTTGTCGAGATTCATGACCATCGCGATCTGCGCCTTAATTCTCAAGCCAATCAACCTCCTTCAGCGGGCGAATCAGCGTGATCACATCGCGCTGATGTCCAGTTGGCCCGTAGTAGTTAAACCCATAGCTCAACTGGGCGTAGCCGCCAATCATGTGGGTCGGTTTGGGAATCACGCGCGTCACACTGTTGTGCGTTCCGCCGCGCTCTTTCGTCAGCGCGCTGCCCGGTACGCCAATGGTATGATCCTGTGCGTGGTACATCATCGCGACCCCCGCCGGAAGTCGATAACTGACCACCGCGCGCGCTGCAATCGCCCCGTTGCGGTTATACACTTCCACCCAATCGTTATCCTTGACGCCGAGCGAGACGGCGTCTTCCTCGCTCAGCCAGATGGTCTGCCCCCCGCGAAACAGCGTGAGCATCCGCGGCGTGTCGGTGTAGGTCGAGTGGATTCCCCACTTCTGGTGCGGCGTCAGGTAGCGCACGCTCACCTGCTTGACGCCGTCGTCTCCAACCGCCAGGTCGCTCCCGTGAAACGGCGGATGGGTGAGCGGCGGACGATAGAGCGGCAATCCTTCGCCGTACTCCAGCATCACCTCATGATCCAGATAAAAGTGCTGCCGTCCCGTCAGCGTTCGCCATGGCACCCGGTACTCCACATTCACCGTGAAGGGCGAGTAGCGGCGGTCCGCTTTTTCCAGTCCGCTCCACACTGGAGCCGCCAACGCCAAGCGCGGTTGCACCGACAAATCGGCGAGATTGTAACTCGTCTCTTCGTGTCCCGCCGCGATCCCGGCCAGTGACAGCCCTGTTGGTTTCTCCAGCGCCTTCCAGCCATCCATGGCGCGGTGGCCGTCGGTGGCGCCGGACAATGCCAAAATGGCTTCCACCGCCTGACTGCCGTCAAGAAGACTCGGCATCCCCTCTGCAAAGCGGCCCGCCGCCACCGCGCCGTTGCGGCGCCTGACCTCCGCGTATCCAGGGCCGCCCGCGATCGCGATCCCCTTTGTCGCCACGACTCCGGCGGCCAGCGGACCCAGCGACGTCATCTGGTCAAATACATGCGGATAGTCGCGCTTCACGACCACAAACTTGGGCATCGTCTTGCCGGGTATAGCCGCCGTCTCGCCCTTGCGCCAGTCTCTGACCTTACCCAGCGGCTGCGCCAGTTCATCCGCCGAATCATGCAAGAGCGGCGCCATCACCAAGTCCTCCTGCTCCGGCAGGTGATCTTTGGCCAAGCGGCTGAAGCTTTCCGCAAGCGTGCAAAAGGTGTCCCAATCACTGCGGGTTTCCCATGGACACGAAATGGCCGGATTAAATGGGTGCACAAAAGGATGCATGTCCGTGCTGCTCAGGTCATGCTTCTCATACCAGGTGGCCGCCGGCAGCACGATGTCGGAGTAAAGACCCGTTCCGGTCATGCGAAAGTCGATGTCGACCAGCAGATCCACCTTGCCCTCTGGAATCTGCTCCGTCATGCGAATATCATTCGGTTTCCACGCGGCGCTTTCATCCGCAAATACATGCCCGTCCGCTCCCAGCAGATGCTTCAGGAAATACTCGTGTCCCTTGCCGCTGGCGCCCAGCAGGTTGGAGCGCCAGACGAACAGAACGCGCGGGAAATTGCGCGGGTTGTCCGGGTCCTCAATCGCGAAATGCAGACTGTCCGCCTGCAATCGCTCCGCCACATACCGGCTCACCGCTTCCGGCGTGTCTGCGCCCGCCGCCCGGGCCTCACGGACGACCTCCAGCGAGTTCTCCGTGAACTGCGGAAACGACGGCAACCAGCCCAGGCGAACCGCAAGTGCGTTCATGTCCGCCGGGTGCATGTCCGTAAACCGGCTGCCGTACGGCGTGCCCGGCGTCTTCATCTGTTTCTCCTCGTAGCGGAACTGATCGGTAAAGAAATAAAAGAACGAAGTCGCATTCTGCTGCCGCGGCGGTCTGACCCAGTCCGTCGCAAACGCCACGGTGGACCATCCCTCGAGCGGCCGCACCTTCTCCTGCCCGACATAGTGGGCCCATCCGCCGCCGTTGACACCCTGACTTCCGGTCAACAGCACAAGATTCAGGATCGCGCGATAGATCAGGTCGCTGTGATACCAGTGGTTCGTTCCCGCTCCCATCGCAATCATCGAACGTCCATGCGTGCGCGCCGCGTTGTCCGCGAACTCTCGCGCAACCTGCAGCACATGTTCCCGTTTGACTCCCGTGATTGGCTCCTGCCACGCAGGCGTGTAGGGAACCGGATCGTCATAGCTCTGCGGATAGCTGCCAGGAAGCCCGCGACGTACGCCCACGTGGGCAAGCATCAGGTCAAACACGGTCGTCACCCACACCGGATTGCCCTCCGCGTTCATCAGTTTCTTCGCCGGCACGGCGCGCTGCACGGTGGACGCGCCGTGTCCTTCAAATACGGGAAACTCCAGCAGCAGAAACTCATCGTGCCAGCCAAGCAGACTCAACAGCGGGTCAATCGCTTCCCCCGTCTGTTCTTCCATATTCAGATTCCATTTTCCAGATCCATCCCAGCGAAATCCCAGACTTCCGTTTGGCGCGGCTGGATTTTGCGTCGCCGCGTTCCACACAAGCGTCTTCCACTCCGCGCGGTCTCCCATATCGCCGAGATCGCGCGCGTTCAGGAAACGGTCCGACACAAAGGTGTTCCCGCGCTCACTGAGCGTAATCAAAAACGGCAGATCGGTGTTTGTCTTGGCATACCCCGCGAAGTACTCCTCCTGGCGATCCACGTAAAACTCCTGCAGAATCACGTTCGTCATCGCCATCGCGAGCGCGGCGTCCGTGCCCGCTTTCGCCGGCAGCCACATATCTGCGAATTTTACGTATTCCGCATAGTCCGGGCTCACTCCTACCACTTTCGTGCCCTTGTAGCGGGCTTCCACCATGAAGTGGGCGTCCGGGGTGCGCGTCATCGGCAGGTTAGTGCCCCAGATGATAAAGTACGAAGCATTGTACCAGTCCGCGCTCTCCGGAACGTCCGTCTGCTCCCCCCAAACTTGGGGGGACGCTGGCGGAAGATCCGCATACCAGTCGTAAAAGCTGAGGATCGT
>JAKADD010000242.1:1840-4667 GCA_021820825.1 Bacillota bacterium | reverse complement strand
GGCAGTCCGAACAGGTGATCGCCGTGGAGATGGGAGATGAAAATATGCGACACGCGGGACAGGCTCAGTTTAGCCCGCGCAAACTGCTGTTGGGTGCCTTCGCCGCAATCAAACAGCCACAGGGACGAACCCTGGTCAAACTGCAAAACGATGGCGGAAACATTGCGCCGTGCTGTTGGCGCGCCCGCGCCCGTGCCAAGAAATACGATTTGCATTGCCTTGCCCGCCCCAATCCCGCCCCACTCGTTGCATCTCCACTGACTGCAAGCCGCCATGGTGTCTCCTTGCCAGTATGGCAAATTACAGAGCTGCGCACAACAGCCGCGCGCAGCCGGGGCACCCTAAAGAGTTGCGCGCAGCCGGGTCGCCTTAAAAAGTCGCATGGCCGGCGATCCGGAACACGGCGACTGCCGTTTAAAACATCCGTTTTACGGCAGTCAGATGATTGTGCCAGTAAGAGCCGGGGCTTACCCGCAGGTAACCTGCTTTGCCAAGCCCTCCGCCTGCCTCAATCATCTTGCCGTCGCCGATATAAATGCCCACATGGCCGCCGCTATTGAATATCAGCAGGTCTCCGGGCGCCATTTCGGAGACTGGAACTGAGGTTCCCACTGACTCCGCCTGCGCACGGCTGGCCGTGGAAAAGCTGTAACCAAGCGCATGATGGTATACATATTCGGTAAAATTGGAGCAGTCGAATCCATACTGCCCACGATCTTCATTGTGACCCCAGATATAGGGCGTTCCCAGTTTGCTTTGCGCCACTTCCAGAACAGCCTGAAATTTCGCTTCCCTGCTTGCCGTCAGCGAAACGGCCGGATCCGTCGACTCATCGTAACGGACGCCAGGAGGGAGTGTGGGCGAGTCTGCGACAGTGTTTTGAGTTTCTGCGCCCGTTGGCGGAGCGCCGTATACGGATTCCACAAAGTAGGGATGCGACACCACATATCCCTGCTCCCCACTCTGTGCGACCACTTTGAACCACGAGGCATTGACCCGTTCCAGCACGCGCAGGGAAGTTCCCGCCTTGATGAGCGCCAGTCGATCAAAGCCCCAGAGTCGCGGATGGCTGCGCAAGTATACATCGTGGCGGGTGGTAAGCTCCGTAACAGGCAGCGTCCGCGCTTCGGCAGGAGTGACTGGACCTGCCTCTGCCTTGAGCGGGATCGACATAATCAGCATGGAGCCAGTGACGACATGGGCCCATTTCATCTTCCTGCGCGGATGTCTCGCCGTGATGTAGTTAACGATGCCGTCAGGAGCGTCTGTATCGCCAATATCTTCGCTGTTTTCACCCAGTTCCACGCCGTATTCCTCATTGGCGTTGCTGTTCAGGGGAATGGCTGTGATTGTAAAAATACCAGATGCATCGTCGTAATCCTCGCGCAAGAAGCGAATGAACAAGTTGCGACCTCCCCTTGGGAACCTGTGAAAAAGTCCGGAGCACTACAAAAACTGAGCACATACAGCGTTTGAAGCTTTAATCAAACGCTGTATGTGGACAATATGGCGACGGACCGATCGAATTTCACAGTTCCCCTTGATCGAGCCCTTGAGAGGTTGTCCAGGCGTGACGCCGAATTCCGCGTGGGAATTGACTGAGCTGGAGGATGACCTCTTCCGGGTTAGTTTTCACGAAAAGGGGAGGAAATATGATTGCGGATCTGGATCAAGCAATCGGACGTTATTGCAGCGCCTGAGACAGATCCGCAATCAGATCGTCGGCGTCTTCGATACCCACCGACAGTCTCACCATGCCGTCAGGCAGTCCCATACGAAGTCTTTCCTCACGCGGCACAAGGCTGTGGGTCATGGACGCTGGATGCTGGATCAGAGAATGGATATCGCCAAGACTGACGGCGATCTTGATCAGCTTCAGGCGGTCCATGAATGCCCTGCCAGCCTCCATGCCACCACTCAGCTCAAAGGAAATCATCGCTCCTGGGCTGCGCATCTGACGATGCAGGATGGAGCGCTGGCCGCCTTCAAAATAAGCGGGAAAATACAGTTTCGAAACGGCCGTTTGGTCGGCCAGAAACGCAGCGACGCGCTGGCTGTTTTTTGCGTGCTGCTCCATCCGGAGCGCGAGGGTGCGCATGCCCCGCAGCAATAGCCAGGCGTCAAACGGAGATAACACAGCGCCGATATCCTTAAGGGCGCTCATGCGGACTGTGCGCATAAACTCAGTGGAACCGACTGCGATGCCTGCGATCACATCGCCATGGCCGCCCAGATACTTCGTCGCTGAGTGCACCACCGCGTCAGCGCCCAGACTGATGGGGTTCTGCCAATACGGCGTCATGAATGTATTGTCAACAATCAGCATTATGCCATGGCGATGAGCCACTTTTGCGACCAGCTCGATATCCACCAGTGCGAGCGTCGGATTGATCGGCGTTTCTATGTAAATGGCTCTGGTGTTATGGGAAATGGCAGTCTCAATCTGTTCATCCGTCAGGAGCGGCGAAAATGTATGGCCGATCTGGAAGCGATCAGTAAGGAACTCCAGCAGACCGAATGTGGACCCGTACACCCCTTCTGAACACAGAAGATGGTCTCCGGATTTGAGCAAAGGCAACAGCACGCCGGAGATTGCGCCCATGCCGCTGGCAAATGCAACCCCGGCCTGCGCCCCTTCCAGACTGGCGACGGCCTGTTCAAACAGTGCGACCGTGGGATTGCCAAGCCTGGTGTACACGTAACCCGGCTGTTCTCCGGAGAATCTTGCGCCGCCGGTTTGCGCGTCAGGGAATACGAAGGTGGACGTCTGCACCAACGGGGGCGTCAGGCTGTCGTATGCGTTTTTGGAACTCGTCACTTGCGTCAG
>JAKADD010000242.1:0-1740 GCA_021820825.1 Bacillota bacterium | reverse complement strand
TTTTATGTTGAGACGATCGGGAACCCCCGCAGCGATGTGGCGGACCTGCGCAAACTGTCTGACTACGCTCGCCGGGCAGGTGTTCCCCTGATCGTGGACAACACGTTTGCCACCCCGTACCTGTGCAGACCGTTTGAACACGGCGCCGCTGTCGTCGTGCATTCAGCGACCAAATTTATTGGCGGTCACGGCACTTCCATCGGCGGCGTGATTGTCGACAGCGGCGCGTTTGACTGGGATAATGGCCGTTTTCCGGAACTTGTGGAACCCGACGCGAGTTATCACGGCGTTTCCTATGCGCATGATGTTGGCGCCGCCGCCTATATCGTGAAAGCGCGCGTGCAGTTGTTGCGGGATCTCGGTTCGGCGCTCTCGCCGTTTAACAGTTTTCTGTTTCTGCAGGGGCTGGAGACGCTTCATCTGCGTATGGAAAGGCACAGTCAAAACGCGCTTGCCATTGCGAAATATCTGGAAGCTCACGATAAAGTGTCGTGGGTCAATTATCCGGGGCTTCCTTCAAGCTCCTATCACGAACTGGCCAACACCTATCTGCCGGGCGGTCAGGGAGCCATCCTGACCTTTGGCGTCAAAGGCGGCGTCGCGGAAGGCGCGGCCTTGATCGACAGTCTGCGCCTGTTCTCGCACCTGGCGAACGTGGGCGACGCGAAGTCGCTGGTGATTCATCCTGCCAGTACGACTCATCAACAATTGACAGATGCGGAACGCGCAAAGGCGGGCGTTCGGGATGAGATGGTCAGACTGTCAGTTGGACTGGAACATCCTTCGGATCTCATCGCCGACCTGGAACAGGCGCTGAACGCCGCGATCAAGTGACGCCGGGATTCGCGGCGGCCCACTGAATCCTCACGCGTTTGCGCGCAGTGATCGGGACCTTTCAAAATGAGCAAGAATGGGCAGTAAAATCAGAGAGATTACGATCACTGGGACGCTTGTCCACTGGGCGGCGTCCCAGTGAAACAAAAAGCGCGGGCTGTCTCCTCGCAGCATTTCCAGCAAGAAACGTTCGACATTGTACAGGATCATCTGAAACAGAAACAGCCAGCCAGTGGGCCAGCGCCTGAGTTTCAAAATCAGCAGCAGAGCGAAAATCAACACATCGCCCTGCCCCTCCCACACTTCAGCGGGCCATAAGGGGCTGGAACCGTATGTGCTGCGGGCGATCGTTCCTTGCGGATAAAGGAGCCCGAAATCTTGTCCGGTTGGCGATCCGAAAGCATCGCCGTTTAGCAGATTGGCGTCACGGCCTATGCTCTGCCCCAGCATGATCCCCGGCGCGAACAGATCCGCCAACTCCCAAAAGCGCAGATGATGACGCCGCACATAGAAGAGCCCCGTAAGAAGGCTGCCTACGACGCCGCCCTGGATTGACAGTCCGCCGTTCCAGACGGCGATGATCTGGGCAGGATGCAGGCTGTAATAGCTCCAGTCAAAAAAGAACACCTGCCAGATGCGTGATCCGATGAGTCCCCCTATGAACAGAAGCGGCGCCAGATTAAGCAGATGCTCAGTCAGTTCTCCCTTGTTTTCTGCTTTCGCGATGTACAGCGTAACCCCCAGACCCAGCAGAAAGGCGAGTAAAAAAAGTGTGCTGTACGCACGCACCGGGAAGGCGCCAATGAAGAACCAGAATTGATGCATGGGGAACCCCCTCATGTTTCTTTCAGATATTGTATCAAATTGTTTCTTGCAGCGCTCGTGGGTCACGGCATATCCGTCTTT
>JAKADD010000241.1 GCA_021820825.1 Bacillota bacterium | reverse complement strand
CCTATCTGGTGGCTCATTGCGCCTATCAACACCATGAGCGACTGAATGGCAGTGGCTATCCTCGCGGACTGACGGGGGACGAGACGCACCAGTTCGGAAAAATTCTCGCCGTTGTCGACGTATACGATGCGATGGTGATGCACAGACCCTATCGACTTGGCTTTCCGCCCGCCGAAGTGATGGAGTATCTGTTTTCCAGGGCGGCTACGGAGTTTGATCTTGATCTTGTTTCGCTTTTCAGCCAGAAAGTGGCCATGTACCCGCTCGGTACAACAGTGGTGCTCAGCGACAGGACAAACGGACTTGTCGTGCGAATTCACGACAATGTTCCTTCGCGGCCAGTCGTACTCATTGTGAAAGGACCCGACGGCGAGCCTGTGGAACCGCGGGAAGTGGATCTCTGTCAGCAACTGAACCTTACGATCACACGGACGCATGCTTCCGTTATCATCGAGAGTATCGACTAGATCGGAACGGAGTTCGGACGCTTGGATGCTGCTGGATGAGATGGGGAAAGGGGTGTCTGCCAGCGTGGATGTTCTGTCCTTTCGGCGCAGGTACGAAACTGAGTGGAGGGTGCTGGAAGAGTTGCTCGCAGGCAGAACGCGCAGGGGTGTTCGCGCCTTGCGCGGAGATCGCATCGGAGAGCTCACGCGACTGTATCAGGAAGTGACCAGCCATTTATCGTATGCGCGGGCTTACTATCCCGATCATGATGTGACGCTGTATCTAAACGCGCTGGCGGCGCGCGCCCATCTGGTGGTGTACGGAAAACAGGGTGGTCAGTGGCGTTCTGTCGGGCGCTTTCTGGCCGCCGATTTTCCTGCCGCGGTCCGCTCCTGCGGTGTTTTTTTCGCCTTGTCATGGAGTATCATGCTGAGCGGAATGGGCGTCGGTTTTATCGCCGTTCTTTTATCCCAAAACTCGCTGTACGCATTCTTGCCCGCCAGTTTCGTTCAAATGTTTCATCCATCGAAGGCTGGACCGCACGTTGTGAATGCGCCGCTCATGGCGAGTTCGATCATGTCGCATAACATTGAAGTAACGGTCCTGTCGTTTCTTGGCGCCTTCACGTTCGGCCTGTTCACAGTCTATGAACTCTACTTCAACGGACTGCTGCTTGGCGCGCTGGCAGCGCTTTTTTTGCGCGCCCATCGTTCACTCCTGTTCTGGTCGCTCATTTTGCCGCACGGCTGCATTGAACTTACCGCGATTTCCATCGCCGGAACGGCGGGGCTGTCTGTCGCCTACCGCTTTCTTGTTCCGGGTCGCCTGACCCGGCGCGAGAGTTTTCGCATGGCGTTCCTGACTGGCGGCCGTCTGCTGGCGGGAACAATGGTCATGCTTGTCGTAGCGGGAACTATCGAAGGGTTTCTGACGCCCTCCACGCTTTCGATCGGATTCAAATACGCATTCGCCGCATGCACCGCCGTTCTGTTGGCGCTGTATTTTACTCTCGCGGGAAGACACGGTTCACGTCGCACGGCGCATCTTTCCGAATTCCAATAAGGAGTGGTCCTGTGCTTAGGGCAGAACATTTACGTAAAGAATTCGGTTCCAACATGGCCGTCGACGACGTGACGCTGTCGTTGCGCGGGGGGGAACTGTTCGGCTTTTTGGGTCCAAACGGAGCGGGCAAGACCACGACCATTCGCATGATGGTGGGACTGCTCACTCCCAGCAGCGGGCGTGTCTGGATTGACGAGACGGATCTGCAACGGGAGCCGATCGCGGCAAAACGATTGCTGGGGTACGTTCCCGATCGACCTCTTGTGTACGAGAAACTGACCGGCCGCGAATTTGTCCGCTTTATGGCAGCGCTCTATGAGTTGCCAAAAGGAGCGGAAGCGATCGCAGAAAAGTGGTTTGCCGATTTTGACTTGCTGGAAGCCGCAGACAGTCTGATTTCCACCTATTCACATGGTATGAAACAAAAAATTTCCCTGATCGGTCAGCTCGTACATCGTCCCAAGGTGCTGCTGCTTGATGAACCTACAGTCGGACTGGACCCCAAGGGAGCAAGGACACTGCGCAACGCCCTGCGCCGATTTTGCGATGAAGGCATGACGATTCTGATCTCGACGCACTTGCTTCCCGTGGCGGAGATGATGTGTGACCGTGTCGGCATCATGGATAAAGGCAAGCTGATCGCTCAGGGAACGATCTCTGAGTTGCAGAGCGCGTACCAGACGGACGCGGGGCTGGAAGATCTGTTCTTGCGCTTGACAGACGGTGAAAAAGGGGATGCGCCAGATTGGACCTGATGTCTGATGTTCGCCGCGCGCGGCAGATCGTTCACTGGGAACGGATTGCAGCGAAACGCACGCTCACGACAGGGAAAGTGCGGCGTGTGATCGGTTGGGTGTTTATCGCAATCTTCTTTGCTTTCATTGCGTTTACGACAGTGTCGCCATTTTTCGCGGGCAATGAGAGCGTCAGTGCGCGCAATGACTTTCTTCTGATGTTGTCCCTGTTCGCAGGCGCATTCTTACTCTATATACAGTTGCTTCTGATGTATAACAGAATCGTGATTGCCGATTCGGAACTGCTGTTGACGGCGCCCATCAATGGGAGAACGGTTCTGTTGGCGCGAGTGGCAGGCGGTTTTCAATTGTCGCTGCTGTACGCATTGGCGGGACTGCCATTGGTGATCGCGTACGGTATGGCGTCCCATGTCCTTGCCGTGTACTACCCCCTGGCCGTGCTGTTTCTGTTTCTCGAAAGTGTGATGATAACGGCGCTCGCGCTGGTTATCGTCATGCTCCTGATGCTGGTCATGCGGCGCAAGATCTCCCGCGATTTTCTGGCTGTGGCCAGCTCAGTGCTGGCGGCGGCGATCTTTATCACGCCGCGGTTATTTACGTTCGGACAAATTGGCGGCGTCTCGTCGGGCCAGTTTTGGCAGAATCAGGGCTTTTACGCGTTGCCTTTTATGTGGTTTGCCCGCGGCCTGATCGCGCTGTCCGAAGGCGGGCCAGTCAGCGTCCTGTATGCTGTGCTGTCACTGGCTGTCGCCGGCGCGGCGCTGGCGCTCAGTCTGTGGATCGGGCAGCGCTCGCTGCACGAGCGACTGACGCGCATGACCGACGAAAAGGACGTGCGCAAGCGGAAACGGCGCATGCTGGCGCCCGCCCGCGAACCGCTGGATGCGGCGGAGACCGTCCTGAAGCAAACACAGGTTGCCGCGCACCCCTCACAGGACGGTGCGCAGTCGCGGTGGAAGATTTCCGGCGCAGTCCTCGCCATTGGCAAGAAAGATCTGTTGCGTCTGAGAAGGACTCCGGGCGATCTGGTGAGCTATCTGTTTCCCACCATCTATCTGCTGTATTTCCTGCTTCAGCGCCCTTCTGCGGGCAGTCAGCCCACGCTCGCGCTGGTGCCGTTATTTTTGGTTGTCCTGGCAAGCACGATGGGCCGCATTCCGATCGCAAGTTTTGGAATGGAAGGAGAACAGGTCTGGATCTATATGCAGTCGCCTGTCAGCGTCGGTCGTCTGATTGCGGGAAAGTGGCTCTACAGTTCGATCCCAACACTCATCTGGCTGGAGCTGCTGGCCGTCCTGCTCGGCGTACTGGGAGCGGCGCCCTTTTCGTTTGTTGTCATTCTGGCGGTTAGCGGACTGTGGCTGGTGCCGAGCGCCACTGCGCTGACGCTGCCCTTTGCCGTACACAGCGCTGCGTTCAAAACCCGCCGGGTGGGCCAGCGAAATGTCTATGTGACTCGCTCGTCAGGATTCTATCTGCTTGCGCTGCTGCCCTATCTTCTGGTGCAGGCGGCCGCAATCACAGTGGCCAGCCTGCCCTTTCTCCCCATCACCCTGCCTTTCGGCTGGGTGATGGGCGGTAGTCCGGCGGCCCAACTCACGCTGGGTCTTGGCGTCTCACTGCTGCTGTCTGCCGTTGCGTCGTTTATCGGCTGGTCCATGTCAACAGAGGCATGGCGGACAAAGGGTGTGCTGCTCCTGCAATCGGGAAGCCTCGACTGACCCAGGTGTTGGAGTCAGTCGAGGCTTGTACGCATGATCGGCGTCTTGTACGCATGATCGGCGTCTTGTACGCATGATTGGCGTCTTGATCAAAGTGGATTTTCATGGGGCTAGTTAAGTCGGAAGACGCCAATCATGCGGGACTGAACCAGATGTTGGAGTCAGTCGCCTGGCCGCTCCCAGACACGGGCCAAATCTTTAAGCACTTCGAGCGCAGTCTGTGTCGACGACCAATCCGCGAGCGTCTGCAGCTGCTGTCCGTGCGCTTTCGTCTGTCCTTCGCGGAGCGCATGCTGCAGCAGACGCTCCGCGAGGAAAAGTCGCCGGTCAACCGACAGACGGGGTTCTCTGGCCAAAAACGCGGTCACCAATTCACGGGTGCGATCAGAACAGACTGACGCCAATTGCGTCACTTGTTGGGGCACTGCGGTGGGCGCGGCGTCTGCGGCGTTCGCCGCCGCCGTACGATTTTGTGACTTGCCCCGCCGCTTCTGCTTTAAAGCGGCGGAACTGCCCGTGAGGGAGATTGCTTTGCGATCGATGATGACGACTGTTCCGGCTGCCAGATCCCCCAGCCGCTGTTCTTTCCCGGTCAAGAAAATACTTATCATGCCAACCAGATACCCTGAGGGGAGGAAGTCGACAATTCTCACGATGTTTCGCACCAGCGCAGAAAAAAAGCTGATCGACTGTCCGGAATGGCTCACCAC
>JAKADD010000240.1 GCA_021820825.1 Bacillota bacterium | reverse complement strand
TTAGATCAAGCATCTCCTGAATCGCCTGCTGACGAACGGTCTTGTCTGCTGCTTTCCATTTGGCCCAGTCGATGCGGCGAAAATCATGAAACGCGTACCAGCCTTCAATTGTTTGTGTCGGTTCAGCCATGCTGCTCGCTCCTTATTGACTCCAGTCGACTGGGCGCAACTGCAAGGGCATGGTCGCCCATGGCGCTCCCTCAGGTATTGACCAGTCCTCGTTTAGGGTACCGCAATCCAGGCGGTCAGGCAAATGAAATGACGCTCTGGCACCATTGCCAACAGCACAGCTCATTAGTCGCTCAATAGCGCCAGACCTGAATGTACTGAGAGGGCGCACGCCAGGTGGGGTTGCGTTGTGTCAGGGCGGCGATCCACTTGATGGTGCTGATCATGCCTGGCGCTGTTACGTAGGGTGTGCCCACATCCAGTCGAAATATCGTGCTCGGGCTGGTGTTCTGCAGATTGCCCCAGCCGTACGACGCCGTAAACAGGTATCCAAACCCGGCCTGGTGCAGCAGTTGGACGAGCAGTGGGCTATAATCTCCAAACGGATAGGCAAAACCCACCACGGAGCGCTCGTGGAGATGGCTGACGATCTCTTTTCGCGACCGCACTAAATCGGCCAGCACTCGCTGCTCGTAACCCTTCCGACTCTCTCGCTTACCTGTGGCAGGGTTGTAGGCGCGCGCAACGGTGGCGGGGGACGTGCTATTTGGACCCGTCTGCATGCCCTGGTGCATGTTGAAGGTCTGGGATTGTACAGAGAGGAGGCCAGTTCGATACATCTGTTCAACCTGACTCCATGTCATGCTGTGAAACAAGCCCTTCTTGTGCGGCGGGCTCAGCCAACTGACGATGGGAAACAGCACAGCAGGATCATGATAACGGCGCAGAAGCGGAAATGCCGTTCGATAGAAACTCTCATATCCATTATCGAACGTGATTAGAACGGCGTTGGGCGGGAGTGGAGCCTGTTTGGCGAGGAAATGGACCAACTGATTGAACGTCACAACATTGAAATGATCTTTGCGCAACAGGCTCAGTTCCTCGGAAAATGTTTGGGGCGTGATGACATCACCCGGCAGTTTCCTGCGATTTACAGCGTGGTACATGAGCACAATGCATTGATTTCGATAATAGACCGGTTCACTGAAACTGCGTTTTGCAGGAGGGTTTGCAAGCGGAGGCTGACTGGCAGCCGCCAAACCATGCGGACTGATCCATAAAATTTCTAGAGTTGTAAGCAATCCCCCTACAAGCATAATCCATCGTTTCATTTGCAGGCTGCGGCTTGTCCTGCACCCTGACGATGCAAAACTGGCCGCTTCTCGCCTCCCTCGCAAGTGGTTTTCCAGCCAAATCAGTCAGGCATTCCATTTGAGATTCATAATAAAGTGTAGTTCATTTTAAACAGAAACGCTATAGCTGCAGAAGCCGAGTTCATGGCGGAGGAGGTAAAATGGATATCGCGGGTTCGACTGAGGAAATCCGGTCAGTTCCCGGCGCCAATATTGAATCCATGAACCTCAATGTTGGCGCTTTGTTCCAACTTCCACACAGGCATTTGAACATGGGCAATCGCTGCTGCGCAATCTGTGGCGTTCCATATACAATCTCCAAAACACAATTGACTGGTCTGCCGGCTTGTGATACTGTTCAGTTAGATTTAGCCTATACTGCTTACATGTTGTATACGCATCGTCAATTGTTTTATATCGGGAGGGTGTCATTTGACCGCACTCAATGCAGCAGCGTCAGGCATGGACGCATTTCAGCAAATGATGGACGTCATTGGCAACAACATCGCCAATGTCAATACGACAGCATACAAAAGCAGCAGCACGAATTTCGAAGACCTGCTCAGCCAGACCCTCAGCAGTGGCTCGGCAGGCGGCGCGGCTCAGCAGCAGATCGGAGGAACCAATCCGATTCAGGTTGGTCTGGGAGTGAAAGTCGCCTCTGTAAATACGGACTTTGCGCAAGGTTCTCTCACTGTCAATGGAGTGCCGAGCAATCTGGCCATCAACGGCGGCGGTTTTTTTCTGGTTTGCGCAAACCCGACGGGTCCGACGGCCACGGCGCCGCTGTACTATACGCGGGCGGGAGATCTTAGTGTGGATTCGAATGGCTTCCTGGTAACGCCAAACGGCTATTATGTGATGGGAACGCCTACCACATCTTCTACGACGCCACCGGCCGCGCCGCCGACGACGACCACCCAGCCTACACTGGCTGCGATTAACGTGAATGAACCAGGCGCGACGTCGCCGACTCCCGGAAATTATACCATCGGACCAAACGGTCTCGTAACGGTTCCCAACGCTACTTCCGGAAATCCAAATAACTATTCTTATATTCCGTTGGTCAACGTCGAGAATCCCAATGGACTGGTTAAAACCGGGAACAGTCTGTATCAGGCTTCTTCGGCAACATTGCCGGGAGGCGCGCCGGTCTATTCTGCGGCCGGAACAGGTACCGCTGGTCAGATACAGCAGGGTGCGCTGGAAGGGTCGAATGTGAATCTTACAAGCGATATGAGCAATATGATCATCGCCCAAACGGGATATGAATCAAACTCAAAGGTCATTAACACCGTCAATCAGATGGATCAATTTATGCTGCAACAGGTGTAATCCGTTACAAAATCGGCGCCTTGGACGATCAGAACTCTTTCTATCGGCCCTTGGACTCGGCTGCTGGCAGTTCAGCCAGGGCAGCGGGTTCATCGGTCGATATTGGTCTGCATTGAGTGAAACAGACATTCGGGAGATCGTTGCGGTCAGCCTGGCGGGGGGCGTCAACTGGTTTGACACTGCGGAGGCTTATGGGCGCGGTCAGTTATAGGGCAGGCAAAAGCCAACACGGAAACACTGACATTTTCGCTGGATCCCGAAGAGATGGAGCGCATCGACAGAGTAAGCCAAAAAGTATGGCAAGAAAGATAGCAAGATCAGCAAGATCTGCTGCGGTCGGGCATGCTCGCTGGGCTATACTCTTGGCGCATAATGTTGTAAATTATTTAGAGTAGCGAAATATATGGTGCACTCATAACCGTTCGCTGCCAATCGATAGCTGGAGTTGTGGCGGTTGCAATGGAAGCGTACGCTATGGATTTTATGGGCCGCCAACTTTTCCGTTACGGCGGGAATGAGTCTGGTCGTGCCGTTTCTTCCATTGTACATTGAGACAATGGGGGTTCATCAACTGTCGGCAGTCGAACATTGGTCGGGGTGGATTTTCTCGGCCCAGTTTGTCACTGCTTTTATATTTCAACCGATCTGGGGATCGTTTGCGGATCGTCATGGGCGCAAGCCCATGTTGCTGCGCGCGGGTTTCGGGATGGGGATTGTGACCGCTCTCATGGGGCTGGTGACTGCGCCGTGGCAGTTGCTGGTTCTCCGTCTTTTCAACGGCGTTTTCTCTGGATTCATTTCGATGGGAGTGTCTTTGCAGGCATCCATCACGCCGAATGAACAAACTGGAAGGGCTCTTGGAACACTGCAGACGGGGGCTATTGCGGGTTCCCTGATCGGCCCGCTTGTGGGCGGCGCACTGGCTGAAGCGGTGGGGTACAGCAGCGTGTTTTATCTTACGGGCGCACTGCTTGTGACAGCCAGTCTGATTGTCGCGTTCTTTGTCAAGGAAAAACGTCCAGAGACGGTTGTCGAGAAGCGCAAGCGCGGCGCGGACTGGCGGGCGTTGCGAGTGCTCCTGCCTGTGTTTGTGGCGTCTGTTGTAACGCAGGCTGGCATGATGAGCATTGAACCGATCGTCACGATCTACGCAAAGACGATTTACCACGGACGTCACCTTGCGATCATTGCGGGTCTTGTGGTGGCGACGTCAGGTATTGCGAATCTCATTGGCGCTCCGACACTGGGCCGCCTGGGCGATCGCATCGGACAGCGCAGAGTGCTCGTTATTGCCCTGATCATGGCTGCGCTGACGTACCTGCCTCAGGCGCTCGCGACGGGAATTCCCATGCTTCTGGTCGGTCGCTTTCTGCTTGGCTTATTCATCGGGGGGATGATTCCGTCGCTGAACGTGCTGGTTAAAAAACTGGCGCCAAAGCAGATTCAGGCGACTGCATTCGGGATGAATTCTGCCGCATTGTTCTTGGGCAATTTCATCGGACCGCTGATCGGCAGCACGGTCGCCGCAGCGTATTCGATTCAGGCAGTATTTTTCGTGACCATGACGATTTTAGTATTTAACGCCGTGTTGCTTATGCGGAATCGCAGTCTGGACGCCGATGCTTTGTCAGAGGATCAGACTTTGTGACCTGAGTGACCTGAGTGCAGGGATGAACAAGCTGCGTCATCAGTCACTGTCCAAGCCAAGCCAAGCCAATCTAAGCAGAGCAGAGCAGGACAAGACGCTCCTTCAGGCCGCCTTGTCCTGCTCTGCTTGGTAAAGAAGCGAAACACCGTCTTTGCTACACACCATCCACGACGTCGCTCTGTCCGCCTGGTTTCCTGTTGCGTTCCGCGAGCCACAGCCAGACGCCGGCGATAATGCCCGCCGCGACCATGGGCATGGCTGTCCACTGCGCTGCGTCCCAGTGAAACAAGAAGCGCGGACTGTCTCCCCGCAACATCTCAAGAAAGAAGCGGACGATATTGTAACTGATCATGTAGTAGACAAACAGCCAGCCAACAGGCCAGCGCCGCAACTTCAGGATCATCAGGATACCGAGCAGTATGATGTCTGCC
>JAKADD010000239.1 GCA_021820825.1 Bacillota bacterium | reverse complement strand
GCCTGTCAGCTTGCCTGTCGCCATTGCCGCGCAGAGGCGATCAAGCATCGCAATCCCGATGAATTGACCACTGCGGAAGCGTATGGCCTGATCGATCAGCTCGTGGAGATGGATCGCCCGCTCTTTGTGCTCACCGGCGGCGATCCCATGGAACGCGCTGATTTGGTGGATATCGTTTCCTACTCCAGCCGCAAAGGGTTGCCTGTCTCCATCACGCCAAGCGCCACCCCGAAGGTGACGTTTGAACGGATGAAGGCCCTGAAAGAAGCGGGGCTTGCACGCTGGGCGTTCAGTATTGACGGTTCCACTCCGGAAATCCACGATCGGTTTCGCGGGATTCGGGGAACGTTTGACCTGACGATGGAGAAGATCAGCTATCTCAAGCAGCTGCGCATTCCTTTGCAGATCAACACCACAGTCAGTCAGCACAATGTGGAAGACTTGCCGGCGATCGCTGAACTGGTGGGGCGGCTCGACACGGTTCTGTGGAGCGTCTTTTTTCTCATTCCCACCGGGCGGGCGCGCTTACAGGACATGTTATCGCCGGAAGGTCACGAAAAGGTGCTGGAGTGGCTATACCAGTTGAGCGGAAATGTTGCGTTTGACATCAAAACAACGGAGGGGCCGCAGTACAGAAGGGTCAGAATGCAACATGCAGCCGCAGCCACGGGCGCAGCGAGACGCGGCGGAATGCGGGATATGTCGCGCAGCATGCGGCCGGTCTGGGATGGAAACGGATTTCTCTTCGTCTCGCATGTGGGAGAGGTGTTTCCCAGCGGATTTCTGCCTCTGGCGGTCGGGAACCTGCGCCAACAACCTTTGGCGGACATCTACCGCGATTCTCCCGTTTTGCAGAATCTCCGGAATCCGGACAAATTGCGCGGCAAGTGCGGGTACTGCGAGTTTAATCGCGTCTGCGCAGGCTCCCGCGCCCGTGCGCATGCGCTGACAGACGACTACATGGAGAGCGATCCATTTTGCACGTATATTCCCGATCCGCGCCATCTGGCTGGCGTCGATTCAGCCAGCCAGGCGCAACGATCTGTCAGGTGACCGCACCTGTCGAAGCGATTAGAATTCCCTGCGCGAGCGCAACAATTTGGCCGTATTCACCATGGCCTTGAGCGCTGGAATCGTTTCTTCATATCCGCGTGTTTTCAACCCGCAGTCCGGATTCACCCACAAGTTGGCTGGCTGCAGCACCTTGGCAGCTTTCGTCAGCAGGTTCTCCATTTCCAGTTCGGACGGTACACGGGGGCTGTGGATGTCATAGACGCCTGGACCGATGCCGTTTGTGTACGAAAACTGTTCGAATACTTGCAATAATTCCATGTCCGACCGCGATGTCTCCATTGAAATCACGTCGGCGTCCAGCGCTTGAATGGCGGGCATGATGTCGTCGAATTCGGCGTAGCACATGTGCGTATGGATCTGTGTGTCGTCGCGGACGCCGCCGACAGCCAGCCGGAAGCAGTCCACCGCCCACTCCAGGTAGGCGTTCCAGCGCTCTCGCCGCAAGGGAAGACCCTCTCGCAAAGCGGGCTCATCCAGTTGGATCATCCCAATTCCCGCGCTCTCCAAATCCAGCACCTCATCATGAATCGCGAGGGCGATCTGCCGACAGGTTTCTTCGCGGGGCTGATCGTTGCGTACAAACGACCACTGCAGGATCGTAATCGGTCCCGTTAACATGCCTTTCAGCGGGCGAACGGTCAAAGACTGTGCGTATGAGCTCCAGGCCACGGTCATTGGTTCGCGCCGCAATACATCACCGTAGATAATCGGCGGTTTTACGCAACGCGAGCCATAGCTTTGCACCCAACCGTTTTTCGTGAACACGAATCCGTCCAGATGTTCACCGAAATACTCCACCATATCCGTCCGTTCGAATTCCCCGTGAACAAGCACATCGAGTCCGATCTCCTCCTGCAGACGAATGCAGCGGGCTGTTTCTTCGCGCAAAAACTGTTCGTACTGTTCCAGCGTGATGGAGCCTTTGCGAAATTGGGTCCGCATGCGGCGCACTTCGGCCGTTTGCGGAAAAGAACCGATCGTGGTGGTTGGCAAAAACGGAAGCTGGAAGCGATTCTGTTGCGCGGTTCTGCGCACTGTGAATGATGACTTCCGTTCCCTGTCCGTCGGTTGCAGTTGACGTACACGCTGTTTCACCTGCTGATTATGGATTTGCGCTGATTGCCTGCGCTGTTCAAGCGCGTCCTGGTTGGCCAGCAGTTCAGCGGCAACGGCGGCCCTTCCTTCATTCAAGGCCTTCTTGAGGATCGTGATCTCGTCCAGTTTTTGCGTGGCGAAGGCCAGACCCTGTCTGATTTCCGGTGCGATATGCGTTTCTCCAGTCAGATCCCACGGCGTATGCAACAGTGAGCACGACGGCGCAACGATGAGCCGATCCGCGTGCAGGTCAGCAGACGCCGCGACCAGTACAGACAGGGAATGCGCAAGATCGTTTTTCCATACATTGCGCCCGTCAACGAGACCGAGCGACAGATATTTCTCCTCTGGGAACCCTTTTTTCAGCAGCAGATCAAGCTGCTCTGGCGCACGCGCCGCATCGATATGAATCCCGGCCACGGGCAAGCGCAAAACGGTGTCCAGGTTATCGTACAGGCCGTCAAAGTATGTGGCGAGCAGTATCCGGAGCGGCGCGCTTTGCGCGAGTTGTGAATACACCGTTTCATAGCTGGCCAGTTCCCTTTCTGTGCGATCCAGCACAAGGCACGGCTCGTCAATCTGCACCCAGTCCGCCCCGGCATGATACAGTTGCTGCAGCATATCTTCATACACCGGAAGGAGGCCCGGCAATAAATCCAGCACGTCAAACGGCGCACCCTTGATTTTTCCGAGCAGCAGAAACGTGATCGGCCCGAGCAGTACCGGCACGGTTTTTATTCCGAGTTGCAAGGCTTCCTTAAACTCGTCAAGCGGTTTTGAAGAAGCGGATTGAAACACCTGTTCCTGGTGAAATTCCGGCACGATATAATGGTAGTTCGTATCAAACCACTTTGTCATTTCCATGGCCCGGATGCTGCCTTTTCCCCTTGCCATCGCAAAATAAGTGTCGAGATCAACCGCTCCACCCGCGCGGTCAAAGCGCTCTGGTACGGCTCCCACCATGGTTGCCGCATCCAATACATGATCGTAGAGAGAAAAGTCATTCGATGGAATCAGGTCAATTCCGGCTTTGCTCTGCAACAGCCAGCGTTCTTTGCGCAGTTCCGCTGCGGCGTGCAACAATCCAGCTTGAGACAAGTCGTTCTTCCAATAGGACTCGAGAGCTTTCTTCAATTCCCTGTGTCTGCCGATGCGCGGAAATCCGAGTGTTGCGGATAAGGCCAAGATCATCCACTCCTATTCTTAAATGTGGGCGAGCGCGGTATTCAGGTTGCGGACGGCGCAGGCGCATGGGAGGTTTCCGTCGCAGGATGGTCCTTCAGGCGAAATACCTTCCTGCGAATCCACAGCAGCGTCTCATACGAACTCGGCACAATGATCAGCGTCAACAGCGTGGATGTGAGCAGACCGCCGATCACGACGATCGCAAGCGAGCTTGAGATGACGCCGGCTCCGGTTGAAAAGGCCAGCGGCAACAGCGCGCAGATGGTGGCTGTGGCCGTCATCAGAATCGGCCGCAACCGGATGGAGCCCGCTTCGACGATCGCCTCGCGCGCGGGCATGCCCGCCATCTGATTGCGGTGCACGCGATCCATCAGCACAATCGCGTTTGTCACCACAATGCCGATGAGCATCAGAAAACCGATCATGCCCGGCATACCCAGAGGTTGATGCACGATCCACAGGGCGTTTGCGCCTCCGACCAAACAGAAGGGCAGCGCCGTCAAGATGGCCAAGGGTGCGGCAAATTCACTGAAAGTCAGCAGCATGATCATGAACACCAGGACCAAGGAGGCGACCATTGCCAGCGCCAGGTTCACGAATCCGTTGTTCATGGATTGCGCGGCGCCCTGTTGTTGCCAGGTGACGTCACTTGGCAATTTGAGGCTGGCGATGTCATGGTTGACCTGCGCCGTGACGCCGCTCGCATTGGCTGCAGTGATCTGGCCCGTCACGGCGATGTACGGATTCTGGTTGAGGCGCGTGATTTCGGTCGGTCCGGCTGCGATTGACACACTGGCCACATCGCCCAGGCGCACAGACTTGCCCGTCATCGTGTCGATGAGCTGATTGCGGATGGCCGACAGTTGTCCGAGGCCGCCGGGCGTCTGCAGACGCAGGATGAGATCTGGTTTCGCAGATCCGAACTGCGCGTAACCGATCTTTTGTCCGGTCACCATGGTTTCGAGTTCAGAGGCGATCATCGCGGAACTCACTCCATAGCGGGCGGCCTGCTGTGCTTTCACATTGACGACCACCTGCGGTTTGGCCGCCTGCTGCGTGGTGACGACCCCGGCCAGCCCCGGAATGCCCCGAATGGCGTTTGCAATCTGCCGACTTGCACGGGACATGTCAGCGTAATTCGCGGAATTGACCTGGATGAACAGCTGATTCTGATTGGATAGTCCACTCTGCCCCGACACGGTGATCGATTTGGCTCCGTGGACCGCTTGCAACCGTGCGCGCAACAGCGTGGCGAAATGCGCCGGCGCGCTGTTTGTAAGTTCAACTCCAAGTGTTCCCTGAGTACCCGTGGCATAGCTGTCGAACAATTGAACGCCCGGTTGTGTCTGCACAATGTGTTCGATCTGTTGTACA
>JAKADD010000238.1 GCA_021820825.1 Bacillota bacterium | reverse complement strand
AAGCGGAGCTATCATGCCTTTTGATAGTGCCATCCGGCGTGTGCCATTTTGCGTCGGACGTAAGCGAGCTGATCGCGAAGCGGAATGCCCACCGGACAGTGGTCTTCACAGCCCATCTGCCCCATACAGCCAAAAATCCCGTCATCGTTGCCCACCACGTCAAAATACTCCTGCTCTGTCCGTTTATCCCGTGGATCGACCATAAATCTGGCCACCCGGTTCGCACCCGCCGCCCCGATAAAGTCCGGCCTGAGGTTTGCGACCACACAGACTCCGATACAGACGCCACACTCGATACAGCGTTCCGCTTCGTAAATTTTTTGCGCTACTTCATTGTCCATCCGTTCTTCCGGCGCATCGGGAACAAATGGTTCATCCGTGTGAATCCATGACTCCGTACGCAGGGATATGTCGCGAAACCAGACTCCGGTGTCCACGGACAGGTCGCCGAGCAGCTTGAACACAGGCAAAGGCAACAATGTGGTGATTTCCGGCAGGTCTTTGGTGAGTGTTTTGCAGGCAAGCGTCGGCGTTCCATTCACCAACATGCCGCATGATCCGCAGATCGAAGCGCGGCAGACAAAATCAAAACGAAGCGTGGGGTCCTGTTCCTCACGCAATTTGTTGAGGACAACAAACAGGGACATCCCTGGCTCCTCGGTCAAATGGAAGTCCTGGAGAACCGGTTTCTTCTTCGGCTCCTCTGGATTAAAACGCATGATGCGAAACGTCAATTCGCGTTGAGCCACTTGAAACAACCTCCATCTTTGCTGTTTTCCGAATCGATCCCACGGGTTGCCTCTCCATACCCTCTGTCACCTGGTGGAGATTCTGTTGTATTGACAGATTCGCAGCGCAATTCAGGTCCGTCGGGCCCCTGCAGGCCAGTAAACCAGTGTACGGTTCAGGCAGTTCACATCATCCTGAACGCGAGACCGCAACCTTAATATACAGCGGCATGCGCCATGACGCCATCGTACGCCCCACGAAAATAGTGTGTTTCACCAGCCGCAAAGACTTCCGGCAGGTTAAGCAGGAATCCCTGTCGAAACCCCTTGACGTAACGGGCGTCAAATGTCTGTCCAATATAGTTTAGCCAATTGGACGGATCGCCCGAAGGGAACCGCTGAAGGTATATGGCAGCGAAGGGTCCGCAACGGGCAGAGTCAAGTTCTTCTTCCGAAGACGGCACGCGATTGATGTCAATATACGCATCATACACATCGCCAGGATTCAGGCGCTCTCCGACATCCTCCTGGAGGATGTCGAAACCGCCGATACGGGCCTCCTGCAGCAGGCCGTTTATTTTGCGCAGGGCGTCTTCTATGCTGTCGTACTGGGTGTGTTGCTCGCTCATCCATGACCACCTTCCCGACGGTCCAGCCTGGCAGGGCGCCGGACTGACATCCGGACTGACTTGTTGTAGATCAGATCTTCATTACCCGGAGTCGAATGTCGCCAGGACTCACTTGCGAGACGGCAACGTTCAGTCCAAGTTCCTCAAGGGCTGCGATAAGCGGGGCTGTCCGATGGGGAACGTGGACTTCGCACAAGGTGCCTCTCGGCGCCTCCTTGACCAGCGTCAATATCTCGTATCTCGGATGATGGCCCTTGCGGATCGCATCCCGGGCGTCGATGACGAGGTGCGACTCCTCTCTTTGGATCTGCAGCATTTCCATCATTTCCATCAAAATTTCCTCCCGATCGCGTAAAAGTCGGATTCCCGAACCCGCTCCAATCCTCCGTTCAGAGTACGACAGATCGGGGGATTGCGGATGCGGACGATTTTGGCAAAATGCGGGTATGCGCATCCTTGTCCTTATGATCCCAGGTTGTCGGATCACGTTCGTCAAACTGTTCCAGGTATTCAATCACTGCCTTCGTGATCACGCTGGGAGTGGAAGCGCCAGACGTGACGGCGACGGTGCTTCTGCCGATAAGCCAGTCAGGATTCACAGCGGCGACATTTTGCGCCAGATACGCGGGGGTGTCCGAAGATTCCTTCGCCACCTGCACCAGACGATTCGAATTGTTGCTGCGCGCGTCGCCGACGACAATACACAGGTCTGCTTCGCGCGCCTGTTCCGCCACGGCCTGCTGCCGCAACTGGGTCGCCATGCAGATTTCATTGTAAATCTCCGCCTGCGGATACTTTGTCTTCACTTTTTTGATGAGTTCCGCTGTATCCCACTGGCTGAGCGTAGTCTGGTTTGTCACCGCGATGTGCGTGTTGTCCAGCGCCAAAGCATGGAGATCAGACTCGGTTTCAATCAGGTACACGTTGTCCGGTGCGATGCCAACGGCTCCTTCTGGTTCCGGATGGCCTTTGCGACCGATGTAAATGATGTCATACCCCTTGCCAACCCGATCATGAATCAAATCGTGGGTTCGCGTTACATCGGGACATGTGGCGTCCAGTACCCGCAGCCCACGTTCTGCGGCGCGTCGTTTGACGGATGGGGATACGCCGTGCGCGGTGAAGATGACCGTGCCGCACTCTGCCTGGTCGAGGAGATCCAGCCTGCTGGCACCGTCCAGCGTGATCACGCCCTTGTCGTTAAACGCGTCGACAACCTGACGATTATGCACAATCATGCCGATAATGAAGATCGGACGCGGCAAGGAAGGATCGTTGATTGCCTCCTGCACAATCTTCATGGCTCCGACCACCCCATAACAGTAACCGCGCGGTGTGATTCGCAGAACTCGCACAAGGATCACTTCCCTTCGTATGAGAAGCGAAATTCCCCTTCTTCAAGAGCGGCGTCATAGGCGGCAAGCGGAAGAAGTTCTTCTCCCGTCAATATCTGCGGCTTGATCTGCAGGTAGCCGTCATCAGCAATTTCCCGATTGGCGGGGTTGAGAAGAACGCCATTTTTCACCAAGAGAACAAGCGCGGAGAGACCCCACCACAGGGAAGGGTCCTTCACGCCGCGCTCTCCCGCAAGCTGTGAAATGCCATACACTGCTTCGTACGGCAAGGGGGAGAGCACCACCACATGCCGCAGGCGCTCATCTGCGTCATGGATGGCGAATACGCGCCGATAACCGTGTGCGATGTGGCCTAAAGGGAGCCATATCATCCGGGCAATCATTGCTGTTTGCGCTCAATCTTAATGCGGAAAGTCTGCGGGCCCTGTTCAATATAGTCCCAGGTGAAGACGCCGGGACGTTCCAACTCAAACTGGTAGCGCAATGGCTTTGGATCGTGGTCATTGACAAGCAGCATGGCCTGTCCGGGTTGCAATGTGTCGAACGTTTCAAAAATGACTTTGTGCTTTTGCGACGGTGGGTACTCCGTCGCATTGACGGTTGCGGCGAACGTTTCGCTCACGGGAATTCCTCCTCAAATGGGTTCCATCTGGGCTTTTCGCCCTGTTGCTGCTGAGTAATCACGGAAGCAACAGGGTCAGCATATACTCATCCAGTCCAGCGGATTGTGACGAAGTGCACATAAGCAGGTGCAGTTCGATTTTTTTCAAGCGGATTGATTGAGGGAAAACTATGGGCGGGATTCAGTCGGATTCTACATGGTTCCAGCAGGAGTCTTCCGGTCTGATCCGCCATTCTTGCTTGTGATCAATATCACGAATTTCAATAGATGTTGAACCGCTTGCTGTTGTTCAACCCTGAGCTGGCCCTGAAATGTCACGTCAATCGGCGTTCCCGAAGTGCGTTTGTCTTCAATTTCCATTGGAACACCTTGAGACTGCAGCAATTGAACGACTTCCTCTTGGCAGCCTCTGGGCAAGGCGATATACTGGGGCAACTCCTCGGAGCAATCAATCACCCGCGGCTTATTGTATATCGGCATTCGGTTTGCTTGAGCTTGATAGAACTCGGGATTATGAAAAGCAGCCATGCGAATGAAGGTATTAATTTGTGGCGAAGACAACCCCATCTTTTCTACGTACAGCATGTCGACGAGAACCAGATTGATTTTCTTTGGCAGAGGCTCCGGAAGAAGTGGCGACCAACTGTTCCTTTGTGGTCTGTTCCAAGGCATTTCATCTTCTTCATCAGTTGACGGTTCATAGACAGGGATAAGATCACCGAATTGGTCCATCTCACGCACAATGGCCTCCACTTCGGCTGACGTCATTTTTCGAAGCGATGCCAAGAACACCCACTGATCCGCGTAAGGAACATGATTCTCATTGATGAATAAGCTGTTTCCTTCCTTGGCAGATCCCCTTTGCAGGGGCAGTGCGATCAAATTGCCCAGCCGTTTCCATTTTGGTAAAGTGTCCTGATTGGGAAACATGCGGTCGTAGGAGTCGAGTCCGATTTGATGCCGCCTTTCAATGGTACGGGTCAACAATCTCGCGCCCAGACGGCGGGCAGTACGGGCAGGCAAAGGTTCAGTAAAGAAGATCCAAACATGCCCCCCGCTTCCCGAACGCGACCGCTCCAATGCTGCGGGGATGTTGAATGTTTGACACGTTTCCAAAAAAGCCGCCGTGTCATCTTTCCAACTTGCCTTATCGAAATCAATGGCGAGAAACCAGCACATGTCCTCCACTAAAAGTGGGTAAATCCCGACTATCACCGGATGGCTGTCTTCTTGCAAATGAGTTTTCAATACCTCATCCGTCAGCGGAAAATAATCACCCCACTGAATTTTTCCGTTCTCTTTTCCGAGATACTGACGTTTCGGATAGTATGGAACCTTACCACTTACATTGGCTGCACGAACGGCATATATATCTTCCCTGCCCTTAAAGTAGTTACGAAATAGAGCAATTTTATCCT
>JAKADD010000237.1 GCA_021820825.1 Bacillota bacterium | reverse complement strand
GAATGACAGGCGCGCCGCTCACTCATCAGGAGGTGCTCGCTGAGATGGCAAAAAACGTGCACCTGCTGCGCCAGTTGTTTTTTGCTGCAATCGCCGGCTTGCCGCGCACTGCGGAATGCGCCTGTCACTCGGCCGCCGGCAGCTCCGTGTAGCCGGGAACATTGTCATCCGGCGCCAGACAGACGTGAATAATGGAGGCGCATAAAGTGCGACTGCTGATTAAAGATATCGCGTACATCGATGCGCTGTCAGACGCTGTAACTGAATCTGGCCATATGATCGTAAACGGGGCCCTGATTGAAGCGATCGGTTCCGGAGACGGCATGGGTTACGGACCATTTGATGAGATCATTGAGGGAACAGACCGCCTTTTGCTCCCCGGATTCGTCAACGCCCATGGGCATGCCGCGATGTCGCTCCTGCGCGGCTATGCAGACGACATGCCACTGGAGCAGTGGCTGAACGATCTCATCTGGCCTGCTGAAGCGCAGTTGTCCGCCGCTGATATTGGCATCGGAACGCAACTGGCGATGCTTGAAATGATTGAAACCGGAACGACCACGTTCACTGATATGTACATGCATATGGATCAGGTGGCAGCCGCCGTGATTGCGGGGGGCATGCGCGCGGTCCTTGGCCGCGGCCTGGTTGGACTCGCTCCCAACGCGGCGGAGATGCTCACTCAGGCCGAAGCGTTTGTAAGCGAGTTTGAGGGAGCGGGCGATGGGCGAATTCGCACCAATCTTGCGCCGCACGCCCCCTACACCTGCCCGCCGGAGTACCTCAAACAGATTCTGCCACTCGCGGAACGTCTTGGCGTTCCGCTGCAGATTCACATCGCGGAGACGGCGCAAGAAGTCGCTGATTCGCGCGCTCAGTATGGACTGACTCCGACTGAGCTTTTGCACCGTGAGGGACTGTTTGCATTTCCGGTCGTCGGTGCACACTGTGTACATGTGACGGAACAAGACATTGAACTGCTGGCCGAAAACAGGATCCATGTGGCACACAATCCAGGCAGCAATCTGAAACTGGGCAGCGGCGTTGCGCCGCTGGTCAAATTCCTGGAACGCGGCATCGTTGTCGGACTCGGCACCGACGGCGCCGCAAGCAACAATAAACTTGACCTGTATGAAGAGATGCGACTCAGCGCACTGCTGCACAAAGGCGTATTGCAGAGCGCGACTGCGGTGACGGCGTTTCAGGCTTTGCGGCTCGCGACCAGAGGCGGCGCAGAGACACTGTTTCTGGATCCGAAATTGGGTTCACTGCAGGCCGGCGCTCCCGCCGATTTTCAGCTTGTGGATATCAGCGGACCGCGTTACTATCCCAGGCACAGTCTGCTGGCGCACATTGTCTATAGCTCACACGCCGGAGATGTCACAGACGTGTTTGTGGCAGGGCGGCCTTTACTGCGCAAACGGCAATTTATGACGTTGGACAAAGAAAAGATTTTGGCGCAGGCGCAGTCAATCGCGAAGAAATTGCGGTAATTCGTCTTCCGCTTGATTAATGAACCTCAGTAAACGCATATCGATATAGAATGGGCGCGCAGGTGATCAGAGAACGCTCTTCTTGCGCCAGCACGAAGGCGGGAATCCGTCGCAACGCCCTCAGGTCGGCCTCATTTCGTTGTGTCCATGACTCGTCGGCCATCACGACGCCTCCTCCCGTGCTGCTAGTATCACCGCTGCAGTCCGTCGACATGAGGCGAATGATATGCCAATACAGAAAGGAAACTGCGGCCATGCATCTGCTTATTACGAATGACGACGGCGTATACGCCAAAGGCATCAAAGCGCTGGTAACCCATCTGAGCAAGACGTTCCAGATCACAGTGGTCGCCCCGGATCGCCAGCAAAGTGCTACCAGTCATGCGATCACGCTCCATAAACCGCTGCATGTGGACAGGGTGCAACTCGGAGACGAAACCGTTATTACAGCGTACCATGTGAATGGTACACCGGCGGACTGCGTCAAACTGGCCCTTGGAACACTGTGTGCAGAACCGCCGGATTTGGTGATCAGCGGCATCAACAGCGGCGCCAATCTCGGCCTCGACATCATCTACTCCGGTACGGCGGCGGCGGCGGCGGAAGCCGTCTTGCAAGGCTACGCCGCCATCGCGGTTTCGTTGACAGGACCGCCGTTTGACTTCTCCGCGAGCGTTCTTGTCACAGAACTCCTGATCAACACGGTGCTGCAACGCGGTCTGCTGGCAGACACCTATCTGAACGTCAATATTCCGCCCCGACCATACGAGCGGCTCGCAGGCATTGCGATCACCCGCACAGGCGTCCGCAAATACCGAAATTCTTATGAACGCAGGCTCGACCCGCTGGGCCGCAGTTATTACTGGCAGGTCGGGGATGTGTTACAGATGCATAATGAACCTGATACGGATGTACGCGCTGTGGAAGAGGGGAAAGTCAGCGTCACGCCGGTCCATTTTGATTTTACAAATGGACCACTCCTTGATACACTCAAGGAGTGGAAACTCACGCTGTGAGGAGACAATACTTGTTATGGATCGGGAACACATGGTCATCGCCGCGAAAGAAGTAGAAGGCTCCCCGGATTTGTATGTCTTAATCGATTTTTTAAACCGCACGCTGAAAGACAAAAACGTTATTTTTGGTCTGGCAAAAGCCGCCGAAGCGGGGAAATTCACTGTGACCATCTACAGGACCGAATGATGCAAAAAAAATGGACCATTCCGCTGCTCAGCCTCTCCGTCATCGTCCTCTGTTGCGTCATACTGGCTGTTCTCTGGATCCTGCCTTATCTGACGTCGGTTGATCCCGGCGAACAGCAGGCGGCGCTGTTTGCTCTGGACCATACTCCCATGGAGCATGTTCTTCAGGTGCAGATCTATACAGGCGGACCCACAGACATGACGGTGACAGGCACAAATGCATTTGGGAAAAAGTTGTACGCCTTTGTCCGTCAGGACTCTGCAACCATCGTTTATCAGAGTCAGACTGTTTCAAAACAAAAAGCCGAAGCGGTGGTGTATCGACTGCACGCCCATATTGCCGCGATTGTCAGCGCAGTGCCTGGACTTGTAAACGGGAGCAGCATCTCCCCGGTATTCCGGCACGCCAGCGGCAATGCAGTGTGGGAGATCACAGCGCGGCTGCAGGATGGTGGATTTTTGTTCGTTTATGTTGATATGTATACTGGAAAACTGCTGGGCAGCTTCCAGACAGACAATGCGCCGACTCTGTAAAGGAAGCATTATGCGTGAATGGACGACTTTGCGGGCTGAAGCAGCCAGCAATCCATGGTATACTTTTGCTAGACCCGTATGATTGGCGATTGGCGATGGGCAGGCATTCGCGAAGACAGACCGACTCGGATAGACAGAGGGCAGATCACAAAAGGGGGAGAAGTTCAGTTGTCAAGGATCCGCATTCTCCCAGCGATCACCGCTCTGATCCTGACTTTTGCCGTTTTGTTCGGAGGGCTTCAGGTATATCGAACATACGAAGTCGTGCAGCCGCTGGAGTCTCAGTTGGCAAAAATCCCCGCGGTTCAGTCGGTCCATGTTGCGACCGGCGCGCAGACGCCAACAATTACGATCACTCTTGGTAAGGTGCCCGATTTGCAGAACACCTATACCCTGATTGAAAGCGAAGTGACAAGCATTCTCGGCGGGCCGATGAACATTGTCCTGAAAGATCACCGGACACCGGCTCTGGCAGCCGCCTACGAATCCATGCAGCAGATTCTGTTTCAGGGAATCGCGCATGGCAGTTATGTGACAATGACAAGCCAACTCGAACAAGCGGCGGCCAAGGACCACATAACGTGTCGCGTTTCGATGAACAACCAGGACATATTTATCCAAATGGCGCAGAAAGGCGCTTATCTGTACGGTATCGTTCCCTATACGATCAAAGCGTCGGGGGTGAATGGATAGTGAGAGACTGGTTGATCGGCGCCGGGGTGGCCGTGGTTGTCTTTTTGGCGATGATTGGCATCAATGTATTGCCGCTGCTGGTGTTGGCCGCACTCGGATTCGCTTTTTACACGCTGGTCGAACGAAGACAGGTTGCGCCGACCGGTTCCAAGGAAGCGGCGGTCAGACATTCAGTTAATTTTGACCATATCGGCGGTCAGGACCATGCTAAACGCGAATTGATGGAGGCCCTCGACTTTTTACGGTATCGGGACAAATTGCGCACTCTGGGCATTCGACCTTTGAAGGGGATTCTGCTTACTGGTCCTCCCGGTACGGGGAAAACCATGATGGCCAAAGCGGCCGCCACCTATACGGATTCTGCATTCGTGTCGGCCTCGGGCAGCGAGTTCGTCGAGATGTACGTTGGCGTAGGCGCCCAGCGCGTTCGCGATCTGTTTCGCAAGGCCCGTCAGAGCGCTCGCAAGGAAGGCAGGGACAGCGCGATCGTTTTTATCGACGAAATCGACGTTGTGGGTGGAAAGCGCGGCGCCCACAGTCATCAGGAGTACGATCAGACGCTGAATCAGTTACTGACGGAAATGGATGGCATGCAGACCACGCAGAGTCCCATGGTTCTTGTCATTGCCGCCACAAATCGCGCGGATATATTGGACAGCGCGATTTTGCGGCCGGGCCGTTTTGATCGGCAGATCAAAGTCGACTTGCCTGATAAAGAGGGCCGTCTGCACATTTTGCGGATTCAGACGCGGGACAAACCGCTCCACGAGGATGTGGATCTGGAGCATATCGCCAGAGAGACGTTTGGCTTTTCAGGCGCCCAACTGGAGAGTCTGGCAAACG
>JAKADD010000236.1 GCA_021820825.1 Bacillota bacterium | reverse complement strand
CTCTTTCCCAATGCCTTTTGGCATTGTGCCAGAGTTGTCTGATGCGCGCCACTCCGAAAGTGAAATCATAAAGCCAAGAACCGACTTCCGAAGGAGTCGGTTCTTACTGCCTGCGCGACCCGCCGCTCAGCTACTGCCAAGCGCGCCCCGCGCATCCTTGACGAAGGGCGGTTCACACTGCCTCATGCCAGCCCTCTGCGTCTATTTATGCTCGACACTTGGCGAGCAGGTTGCGTTCTTCCAGCATGTTCACCAGCGTGGCGCCCATCTCTGACGGTGTGTTGGCGACCTTGATGCCCGCTTTCTGCATGGCCGCAATTTTCTCGCTCGCGGTTCCTTTGCCGCCAGAAATAATGGCTCCAGCGTGACCCATGCGTTTCCCGGGAGGCGCGCTGCTTCCGGCGATGAAACCGGCAACTGGCTTTTTCATGTGTTCCTTGACGTATGCCGCGGCCTCTTCCTCCGCGCTGCCGCCGATTTCACCGATCATGATGACCGCCTCAGTGTCGGGATCCTCGTTGAACATCTTGAGCACCTCGACAAAATTGGTGCCATTGACCGGATCGCCGCCGATCCCGACCGCCGTTGACTGCCCAACCCCCTGCACCGTGAGCTGATAGACTGCTTCATAGGTGAGCGTACCACTGCGACTCACAACACCGACATGTCCGCGCTTGTGAATATAGCCCGGCATGATGCCGATCTTGCATTCGCCAGGGGTGATGACTCCTGGACAATTGGGGCCGATCAGACGCGTTCCTTTGCCTTCCAGATACCGCCTTGCCGTCACCATATCGAGGATCGGTATCCCCTCCGTGATACAGATGACAAGTTCCACGCCGGCAGCCGCAGCCTCCATGATCGAATCAGCCGCAAACGCTGGCGGCACGTAGATGACGGATGCGTTTGCGCCAGTCTCTCTGACAGCCTGCTCCACTGTGTTAAACACGGGAACGCCTTCGACGGTGCCGCCGCCCTTGCCGGGGGTCACGCCGCCCACCATGGCGGTGCCGTATTCAATAGCCTGTTTTGTATGAAACAGACCCGTCGCTCCTGTGATGCCCTGGGTAATGACGCGCGTATCCTTATTGACCAAAATACTCATGGAAAACTCCCCCTACTTCACGAGCTCGATGATTTTTTGGGCGGCCTCTGCCAATGAGTCCGCAGAAGCAATCCTGAGCCCGGATGTCTGCAAGATCTGTTTGCCAAGCTCTACATTGGTGCCTTCCAGGCGCACCACCAGCGGCCTGTCCAGTTCAACCTGGCGCGATGCGGCGACGACCGCGTTTGCGATCACGTCGCACTTCATGATGCCGCCGAAGATATTCACCAGAATGCCCTTGACGCCGCTGTCCGACAGTATGATCTTGAACGCTTCCGTCACTTTTTCTTCCGAAGCCCCGCCGCCGACATCAAGAAAATTGGCGGGTTCCCCACCGTAGAACTTGATCGTATCCATGGTCGCCATGGCGAGTCCGGCGCCGTTGACCAGACACCCGATATTGCCGTGCAAGGCGATGTACGTCAAATCAAACTTGGACGCCTCGACGTCTCGCGGGTCCTCTTCATCCAAATCGCGCAACGTCAGTATATCCTTGTGCCTGTAGAGCGCATTGGCGTCGAAATTCAGTTTCGCATCGAGAGCCAGAACATTGCCGTCGCCAGTCACCACGAGCGGATTGATTTCCACGATCGCACAATCATTGTCGACGAACGCGCGATAGAGCGCCAGCATAAACGCTGCCGCCTTATTGACCAATTCGCCTGGAATATGTATGGCGTACGCCAAACTGCGCGCCTGGAAGGGACGCAGTCCCACAGCAGGATCGATGATTTCACGGACGATTTTCTCGGGTGAATGCGCCGCCACCTCTTCGATCTCCATGCCGCCTTCTTCCGACGCCATCATGACCACGCGACCTGAACTCCGGTCCACCACGAGCCCGATGTAATATTCCTTCTGGATGGCGGTCAGCGACTCAATCAACAGGCGCTTGACCACTTTGCCCTCTGGTCCGGTCTGGTGTGTCACGAGCGTTTTGCCCAGCAGTTCGTTCGCATAGCCGCGAACTTCGTCCAGCGACTTCGCCAGTTTGACGCCGCCCGCCTTGCCCCGTCCACCTGCGTGAATCTGCGCTTTGACAACGGCCCTGCCGCCGAACTGTTCGGCCGCTTTCACCGCTTCCTCTGCGCTAAAAGCCACTTCACCATCAGGCACCGCGACCCCGTACTTACGCAGAATCGCCTTTGCCTGGTATTCATGAATGTTCATGACGCTTCCTCCCAACCTGTTCAGGCGTCCTGAGAACACGCTTAACCGGAACGCCAACGGCATACGCACAATTCTAAAGATAGACTACTGTGTGCCGGAATTCAACTTTGCGATTTTACTTAGCAAGACGCTGTTTTACTTGGTGAAACAACTACTCCGTGAGAGACGGAGAGACAGCCCCGTCATGCGACACCGACCGTAGCCAAACGCGATAAAACAAGAACATCAACAGCAAAACAGCGCCTGTAGCCGCGAAGGCCAGCCTGTAAGCGCGCCATTCAAGAAAGAAGCCGCCACCCCATACCGATACGATGCTTCCAACGCCCCGCATCAATGCGCGATAGGATTGCATGGCGGCGCGCTCGGCGTCTGGCACCGATCCCAGCGCAGAACTGTCGAATATCGGCGCATACACCATATTTGCCGCTGAACGGAGCAGCAGCAGTGGTACGAATACGACCAAATTCAGGGTTGCCCCCAGGATCGCGTTGGCCAGACAGACGATCAGCAAAAGCGGACCGAGGATTTTTTCGGAGCCGATCCGATCCATGATCAGCGGAGTAAAAAACGATCCCAAAAAAAGGGCGCCTTCGTTGATGGCAAGCACATCGCCAATGACAGGGGCGGGAAATCCGAACTGCCTGGCAAGCAGCAGATTCAGATAGGGCGTGGTAAAACCATACGACATCCCGGAGAGCAGTGCAAATATCCCGTACAGCGACACGGCCCGCGAAGGGCGCCTGAACCATCTGCCTGCGCCTTGGGAGAGCGCTTCGTACTGTTTGACCGGAGTCATGCCAATCCGTCCCAGCGGGGCAACGAGGAATAGGATCCCCGACAGAATCAGGGTTGACTCATACGGTGTGCGCAAAACCGGCAGGAGACTCGGCAAGTATCCGCCAAGCAGACTGCCAACGCCAATCATCAGCATGAAATTGGCGAAGATTACGGAAATCGCGAATGCTCGATCGCCGGGCTTCACATAAGCCGCAACGATCGCAAACTCGGTGGCTCCGATCATCACCTGTCCCAGAGCAAACAGCGACTGCGCCAGCGTAACCAGCACGATGCTCTGAAACAGCGGCTGTAACAGCGCTCCACAGGCGATCAGCGTCGTGCCAAGCAAAAGCATGCGGCTGCGGCCGTAGCGATCGGCCAGGCGGCCCATGGCCACAGAGAGCGCCGTGGTCATAAAGGGACTGATGGAAGTCACAAAGGCGATCGCCGATGAAGAATAGCCAAGCGCGCTGAGATGGAGATTGAACAGCACGCCGATGATTCCAACACATAGCCCGTAGACGCCGTCAGTCCACAGAAATCTCAGCAGCGGAGAAGGCAGGGCGCGGACCCGGCGCCAGTACTCGACGACATACAAAGATTCCAACCTCCTTGCCAAAATTCATTGTAACTGTGTTGAGCTCATGTAACAATCAGGTCGCCTGTGGATATACTGAATATGGAAACACATCCGCGTGAAAGCGCATCAGCATCGTGACAACACGTTTTTCACACACTATAGTAAATGTTATGTAAAATCATACTTTTTCGTTTTCTCGCAATCAATGCGATTGAATTCCAGAGTGAAACTGTTATACTACAAAAAAGGGGAGGGAAGGATTTATGGACTTCTGTTGCGGCACCACAATGACAGCGCGATTGGCATCACTTCAGACGGATGGGGGCGCACAGCTGACAGATGTTCCCTTCCTGTATTGCCTGACTTGCGGACACACTGTTGTTGCCCCTGCTGTAGAATTTGACGTCACCATGTACACTCACTATTGCGAAACTGACGGGGTCAAACAGGCGAGTCTCTGTGATGTGGTGAACCGCGAGAAAATCCAGGCCGTACTTGATGAGTACACAGGACAAGTGGACGCCGCTCATCCAGTCGCCACTCTCGAACAGATCGATCATATGCTCGACGTATGGAACTTTGCGGCGCAAATTGGCGACACGGACTGGATCGAAGAAGTGAAAAACACACTGTTTCTTTTGCGTCAGGTCCGATTGCAGACACAACAGTTGCAAACACAATCCTAAAGGCGATGGCGCCATAAAAAAAATCGACGTACACTGTCTTGACAGGCGGACAACATCCGTCGCGCACGGTGCAGTTTTTTCTGCTCGACTGACAAGCCGCCTGCATGGCGGCTTTTTGTTTTTCCATTCTGCAATTGTACATATTCAGGAAAGGGGCCGTCATGTGTACGCCAGCGTACAGGGAATCGCTTTGTATGGGTTGGAAGGATTCGCGGTCGGAGTGGAGGCTGACATTCACGCTGGTCTGCCCAATTTTGAAATCGTAGGCCTCCCCGCCTCCTCGGTGCGCGAAGCCAAAGAACGAGTGCGTTCCGCCATCGTGAACAGTGGACTGGTCTGGCCGCGAGCCCGCATCACTGTGAGCCTCTCCCCCGCAGACTGGCGCAAAGAGGGCAGTGGACTCGATCTGCCTATCGCGGTGGCCCTGCTGATCGCATCGGAGCAAGTGCCTCCCGT
>JAKADD010000235.1 GCA_021820825.1 Bacillota bacterium | reverse complement strand
AGTAAGGAATGCCATGATCGCGCAGGCGCTGTTTGGCGGCCACCGTCACCGGCAGCACTTCTTCCCGGCGCGTGGGGATGCGATTGTAGACAACCGTTGGCAGCGGCTGCATCCGATAGTCAAAACCAGTCGCCAGTCCATAGCCGACGACACCGCGTCCGTCAGGATTGCGCAGCGCCTGACTTGTTACGCTATAGGCGAGTACACCCCTCTCCTCAGCCGTTCGCAGCAACGCGCGAACATAGGGGGAGCGATCATTTTGTTCACTGACCAGAATTCCCATGACGCAAGCGACGTTTCGTTTCATGTCACCGACTCCTTATGGCCTGTTCAAGGTAACCCGCCTGACCGCCGCGCGCCTTTGCAGCCGCCGCGCGCACACTGACAACGGGAATCTGCCATGCGGTCCGCAGGTCTACCATTTCATCCCATACTTCATCGTTCCGGATCATCGAAAATAGCAGATCAATCGCTGCTTTATAGTCTGCGTAAGTGTCGGTCGACTGAACATGCGTATACACCTCCTCTGACAAAGGCAGCAGATAGTCGCGATCATTCCTGTAAAAAGCGCGCACGCGGTCGGAACTGTGCAAATCTGGACACGGCAGTTTCTCATGATGTTGCGCCACGATGAAAGCCAGGGCCAGGGCGCCCAGCGCGATCGTTGGATCGACGACAAAACTGGCTGGCGTTCTGTATTCAAATCCACCATACGATTTGTGCCGCACATCCCCCAAAAATCCGTACTTGGGGCGCCTGCGCACTGCTGTGAGCGGATCTTCGATGAGCATCATGGGCAGCCCCACATACACGTCCAGCAAATCGACGATCCTCCCCGTGAAAGGAACTCCGCTGAAATGGATGTGACCGCCGATTGGAAATCGTTCAAATGGAGCGCTTCCCGCCAACCATTTGGGATACATCCGTTTTGTCAACTGGCCCGCTTCCCGCAGCGTTACTTTAATGTTGGCGCACAACTGCTCCGGGGTGCGCGCTGGCCTGGGTCGAAGTTCCGCGAGCGGACGGCGCATGCGATCGCCTGCAAATGTCCGGTCGTCGCAGCCGACGCTCCCTCGTGTGGGAAAATAGCGAGACGCCAGCACCATTTTCCCCTGTTTCGATTTCAGCATAAATTCAAGATCTGTACCCAGCATGATGGATTTTTTTTCGCCTCTGGTGATGCGCTCTTCTGTTTCCAGATAGTCATTTACCGCCTCCGCATACAGTTGCAAAACTCGGCCCTTGCATACAGGAGCCGCGGCAACGTCCAGCACCATCAGCCGTTGATAAACGGTGACGCCGATACTCACAAGGCCAAATTCCAACCCCATCGCATGAATGGATCGCACGGCCAGCAGACATACTTTGCTGGATTCTTCATCGTGCTCCATCGCCACCTCCGAAAAAGTCTCCAACACCTGATTGATGCGTTTTGAAAGCCACACCGTTTTGGCGTCGGTTCTAAAACACGCCAGCGCCTTGAGGTTAAACACAGGAACACGATAATGGCGCACAAGCTGCGTACGCAACTCAGTCTCGTCATCCTGATTGCGATTGCGTGGACAGTTCACGCCAGCTCTGCGCAGAGACTTCAGCATAGCCCGGCGGGACTCTGCAAGCAGCAGGGATTCCCGTCTGTTGACGACCCAGTGTCCGCGATCTGGATCATCCGTGTTGCCATAGCGGATCACGATATCATCTGCCGTTACGGTGCGCAGTTCCTGTATGGGAACAAGGCCGGGTACTTGTCTGGCCAGTCGCTCTGCGGAAGTCTGGCCGCTGTGCAGCAGGTAAAACGTCACAACCTATTGCGCCCCCCTTCACGCCTGTCTGGCGCCCGCAAGTCTAAGCGCAAAGCGAATCGGTCGCAAAAAGGACAGGTCGACAAGCTTTGAAGAGCCATGCACTGTTACAGGCGTCTTCCATGGCTTGGAGTTGACTTCAATAATGTAAATACGTCCACTTTCAGCAATGCCAAGATCAATTCCAAGCTCACCGAGCAGTCGCTGCGAACCCACTTCAATCACCGGTGGAATCAAAGTGGAGAGGGTATGAATCTGTTTGCGAATGCGGGATATACGGAGTGAACTGTCAACCTCTGAGAGAGTCTCGAGTGAGCAGGCTTCCCCGCCAGCTGTCAGATTTGAGATGAACTCACCCTCCGCCGCCACCCTCATGTACACCTTCGTTCTTTTCCAAACGCCGGAACGGTCCTTTTGCATGAGCACGCGAACGTCAAATGGCCGTTGCCGCCACTGCACAAGCGGAACACCCTCCTGTACGATATGCGGAGTGTTCATGATGCGGGCCCGGTAGCGACTGTAGATTCCCTTCACACTGTCAGCGTAAAATTCCTCCGCAGTTCCCTGTCTGGTGCGCAGCGTCGCATAAAAACCTCTCTGGCTCCGCGTAATCCTGATGATCCCCACACCCAGGCTGCCATGGATCGGTTTCACGAAAACAGTACGGTAATGTCCGATGAATTCGCCGAGGATCTGGGGCCCGGTAATCAGGGCGGTGCGCGGAAGAAACGTTCGCAGATGCGGATCCGCTTCCAGCCAGGATGTTACCTCCCACTTGTCGAAGTAACCGCCATTGAACACGACCGCAGTCCGTTGCAAATATTCACGTCTCTGCAGACATTTTTCACTGCGCTCATACCGACGCGATACGATCTGGTCGTAAATAACTGGAGGAATGCCCAGATCGGCCTTTTCTACCGTGGACTGAACGGAATCTCCGCCCTCCGCCAATACAAACCCGTTCACGCGATGTCGAACGACATCGACGGCCACAGGGTCAAACACGCAGGCCAGAACGCCTTCTTTTTTTGCGGCCTCCAGATAACGGTGCAACAGCGGTCCCTGTTTTCCCTGAAACACGCCGTCAAGAACACGCGGACGCGCCATGACGCCAAACTTCGGCAACCGCAACTGGCGTACTTCAGAGCAGAGCAAGAGAGAAGACTGCCTGATCATGCTTCGCCTTCCCCTTTCACGATCAGGTCAAAACCCGTGCTAAACACAGCATATTCAAGGACTCTTTGCAGTGACAGACGCCTCGCTTCAGGATCGACCAGACGAAACATCTGACGGCCTGGGCAGGGATTGACCTCCAGAATATACGCTCGTCCGAAGCGGTCCAGAGCTACATCCACACCGAGCTCCGCAAGCGCGGGATGATCAGCGGCAACTGCGGAGAACGCTGCAAGCGCGGCTGTTCGGCCTATGCGCACACCATGACGGAATTGTGGAATCTGCTCTCTTTGCAGGTACTGTTCGACGTCCGCAAACGAATGCGCCTGCGCGCCGGTGTGGAGATTCGTTGTAACCGCGCCTGGAGACCCAATCCTCGCGACGCTTCCCGTACAGTCAGCCTGGCCGCCGGAACGCGCCTGCACCAAAAATCGCAAATCGATTGGCGCGCCTGTCCGGGTGCGCATCAGTTCCACTGTTCGCTGCGCGATCCAGACGCGCTCCGCATCCCCCTGTCTGAAACGGCGCAACAACGCTTCGTCGTTCCTGAGAATCTCGCCGCCGGGATTTCGTTTTGCATCGTTTAACAGCAAATACCCTGGCTGCAGCGACACCAGCCGCATGATCTTTTGCCCCTGCGTACCGCGCGCCGGCTTGACATAGATGTCTCCAAGCGCCCTGACGGCATGCAGCACGTCCTCTGCAGAATGAATCGGATACACTGGCGGCAAAAAAAACTGAACGCCCGGCGCGGCGGACAGCACATTGTGCAGGAGCCATTTTTCACTCTTTTGTCTGGGCAATGTACCGAGCACCGATGCGGCAAGCAGCAATTCTTCGTCGCGATTCATCGCCTCATGCATCCGTGCAGGCCGCACCACAGTTCTGCGCCACACAAAATCCGGCCACGGGCAGTCTTCAAGCTCCCACTGCGCGCGCTTGGGATAAAAACGATAGGCGCGCGCTTTCTGACCCCTGGAACGCAGATGTCCTGGCGTCAGCACAAAAAAGTCGACATTTGCCTCCCGGCAGAGAATGGCCATGTCCGCAAACAGTTTTGTCTGCGTTCCAAACAGACGCTTCGTTCCCAATATCGCATAGGCTGCGATTGCAGGCCCCAGCCGTATCGAATCGCGACGGAGGACTGCCCGCACCGGGTAATCCGGCAAAGCGAGTTTTCTGCAGATTGCTGCGTCGAGTTCGAGCACAGGCGCTTCTGCTCTGCTCGTCTGCCCTGACCGAACGCTGGCGCTCATTCGCGCTCCCGCGCCATGGGCGGCGCCTGCAATCAGGTGCGCGTGAAGCGGCGCTGTTCGCAAGCCGTACTGCAAAACGCGAGGACGAACGCCTGCGGCGGGCAGCGCGCTGTTTCTCAAAGCAAAAGTGTGTAACTGGATCCGGAGACCAGTACGGCGGACAGCACGGCCTCGGCGCGAACCCCGGTTCATGACACCACCACCCTGGCGACGCCCCTGTGTACGGCAGGCGGCAGACGGAATTCCGCCATCCGCGCAACCTGCCGCTGGCGCAGCGTTGACACAGCTCTGCTGCATAAAAAAGGGGCGCAATGCGCCCCGCGCGGTCAGCGATCATCAATGTGCGGGTATACTTACAGTTGTGAATCCTCGTCGATCGAACTGTCATCTTCCTCGAAGCTTTCTTTTTTCTCCTTCGGATCGCACGTCATGACCCATATTTTCGTGCGACCAACCACTTCGACAGACAGTTCCGTTTCAACCCGAACCGCAATTTCTGTTCCGCCGTCAACAATAGTCGCGTCCAGACAGTTGGGTTGTTGAACAACT
>JAKADD010000234.1 GCA_021820825.1 Bacillota bacterium | reverse complement strand
TCTTGAATACGCCGTCAAATCAGGGCAGTGGAGCGAACGCACAGCTCTTGACCTATGGTTCTTGCGCCATATTGCCTCGGCGTGAGGAGAGGAGATCTGAGAATGGGGAGACGGCGGTTATTGGTGCCTGCGGCGCGTCAGGCGCTGCAATCCATGAAACTGGATATCGTGTCGAACGATACGTTCAGCGCGGCGCGGCAAAAAGAAGAGACGACGGCTGATCAGCAAGCGGCCAATCGTTCGCTGCCTGATCGCGGGAACACAGTCAGGGAAGCGGATGGGGCAAGCATGACAACCAGGGAAGCAGGAGAAAAGGGCGGATCGGTTGGCGGAGAAATGGTGAAGCGGCTTGTCGAAATCGCGCAAAAGGAATTGGCGGCGCCAGAGAACGGGCGAAAATAATCTTTCAGTTTTCGGGGATGCGGCGGAAATACTGGGGGGATGCCGGCAGAAATAGCGTCGGAAATACTGAAAAGAGACGGTGCACAAGCCGTCTCTTGCTTTGAAATCCGGTTAATTTCAGCGCACTAAATAGCGGATTTTTGAAGTCGCTTTGTTAAACGCGATTTTTTCCGTGCTGCGTAATTACGATGCACAATCCCTTTGGTCACTGCTTTATCGATTGTACGGGTGGCGTTATGCAAGGCGGTTTGCGCCGTTTCCATGTCGCGTTCGCGCAAAGCAGTTTCAAATTTTCTGAGCGCGGTGCGCAACGCCGATTTAGCGGACGCATTGCGCATAGTGCGCACCTTCGAGATCTTTACGCGTTTAATCGCAGACTTGATGTTCGGCATTTAATTCACCTCCTTACATGACACCTCTTCAAATAATCAGGACTTATTCTACCATGGCAGCCTACGTGAAGCAACTACGCCATTTGCCGGACAGTGCTGACGCATGAGTTCGTGTTGGAGGGACCGGATGGATCGTCGCTCCTGTACGCAGGATACAAAGAGTGGGGTTAGTGGCTTTGATCGAATCTGGCGTGTCCAAATTGGGAATGCTGTGAACGTATGGCCTGAGCGATTCATCATCTCGTAAATTAAAGTGAGGTCAGCAAATGCGAAATCAGTATTCGCGCAGGGCCGCCCTGCGCTGGGATCGGCTGTCCAGGGCGCATTCTGAGGCGGCGGAGAACGCTGGAGATGCGCGAAATGAGTTCCGGAGTGTGCGCACTGACCTGGCTCTCGAAGCTCATGAATTGCTGGGACACGACAGGCGAATTCGCGGACTGCAGGTAGAAACGGAGGAAGAAGATCAGATCCGCATTACGCGCCTGACTGTTAAAACGGACGCGGCGGCGAAACAGCTTGGGAAGCAAAAGGGCACATACACCACGCTTGATGTGCCCGACCTCCGCCGCAAAGATCCCGACTTGCAGGAGCGGGTGGCGCGTCGCTTCGCAGAGGAATTTTCCCGTTATGTTCAGCTCGCTGAAGGGGCGGTTGTGCTGGTGATTGGACTGGGCAACTGGAATGTGACCCCCGATGCGCTGGGCCCGCTTGTCGTGGAAAATCTGTTTGTCACGCGCCATCTGTTCAGCGTCATGCCCGAAGTTCTCGGCGAGGGATTTCGGGCCGTTTGCGCGGTGGCGCCAGGAGTCCTGGGGCTGACGGGGATCGAAACCAGCGAAATCGTACAGGGCATCGTGGACAGGGTTCGTCCCGATCTGGTTGTTGCGGTCGACGCCCTGGCTGCGCGTTCGCTGGACCGTGTCAACGCCACCATCCAGATCGCCGATTCGGGAATCCAGCCCGGCGCAGGCGTCGGCAATCGCAGACGGGCGTTGAATCGCGACACGCTCGGCGTGGATGTCATTGCAGTGGGCATCCCCACCGTTGTGGATGCTGCGACCATCGCGTCCGATGCGATGGACTTACTGCTCAAACAACTGGAAGATCAAGTTCCCGGCAACGGGGCCGGTAAGATACTGAATCAGTTTAGCACGGACGAGAAGCGGGCGCTGATCACCGAAGTTCTGCAACCACTCGGGAATAATCTGATGGTGACGCCGAAAGAGATCGACGAGTTCGTCGAGGACATTGCGCATGTGGTGGGGATGGGGCTGAATGTTGCGCTGCATCCTGCCATGACAATTGAAGAGGCCAAAGAGTTGACGCATTAGCCGCACGGGATCGGCGCAGTTCTGGAATACTCTTGTCCACTCTATCATACGAATCTGGTACAGATAGAATGACGAAGAGGCGAAGCGAATGAGACAAGCGAGCAGCGATGGGATATTTGACCGCTACAGCAGACTACGCAAGGAGGCCGCCGGGAAATTGGCCAGTAACAGCCAACTCCCGCGCGGGCTGCGAAAATTTGTCGGCGTCTTGCTGTTCCTCATGGTGAGTTCACTTGCCGTGGGCGGCGGGGCCTTCATGATTGCTGCATTTATGCATGTTATTGTTACAAGACTCGATATGCCGCCGGCTGTTCCCTTCCCTTCCTACGATGTGGCTCAGACGACAAGAACGCAGAATGCTGCCGCTGCGCAGAGCGCGCAGTCAGTTGCCACGGGCGGCGGCCCGCCTTCTGTCAGTGACGGACAAGTGAGCGGGGGGCGATCTGGAACGCAACAGTCAGTGATTGCAGGAGTGAAGAGTGCGGTGGGTTCGAAGAGTGCATCTGCAGTCGCTGCGGCGGGATTGACGGTGGTTCCCAGGCCTACTCTGCAGAACTCGTTGGATCGTGTGATAGACCAGAATCGCAATCCGGCTAACGCCTACATTCAAAGCGACGCGGTCGATCTGGGATTGCTGCTGCAACGCGAGGTCCACCAGTGGCTTATGGGCGTATTTGCCGATGCGACACGCGCACCGGCGGCGCCGCCGATTGAGCAACTCGGAGTACCGCTGACGGGCGGTCAGTAACGGGTCGTTGTCGCAGAACGGATGATTGCAGAACGGATGAAACACTCGCTCGACCGGGATCGTACCCTGTGCCGAGGCGAGTTCGGCGCAGCCGTGTCTGAGCAGCGGCGCAGGGTACGATCCCGGCCGAGCAGGCACAGTCAGTCGCCGAGCAGGCACATGTTCCGGGAATTAGCCTAATGTAGCTCCTGCCATTGCTTCCTTACTGTGCGGTGACGTACAATAAAGGGCAATGGTTTTTTACTTGCCTAAGGTTGTAGGGGGATTTGTGTGTCAGACGCCATTTCACGTGTCCGCAACTTTTCCATCATCGCGCATATCGATCACGGCAAGTCGACATTGGCCGACCGCATTCTGGAGTATACGGGCGCGCTCACATCGCGAGAGATGCAGGAGCAGGTGCTCGACCAGATGGATCTGGAGCGGGAACGCGGCATCACCATCAAGTTGCAGGCTGTACGCCTGACGTATCCCGCAGACGACGGCGAGATCTACACACTGAATCTGATCGACACGCCGGGTCATGTGGACTTTACCTACGAAGTGTCGCGCAGCCTTGCGGCGTGCGAGGGCGCACTGCTCGTCGTGGACGCAGCGCAGGGCATTGAGGCGCAGACTCTGGCCAACGTCTATCTGGCACTGGAAAATAATTTGGAGATACTGCCGGTCATCAACAAGATCGACCTGCCCTCTGCGGAACCGGAACGGGTGCGCCAGGAAATTGAGAATGTCATTGGGCTTGATGCAACGGACGCCGTACTTGCGTCCGCAAAATCAGGCATAGGCATCCGGGAGATCCTCGAACAGATTGTCCGCAAGGTTCCTGCTCCCGGAGGCGATCCGGAACTGCCGCTGCAGGCGCTGGTCTTTGATTCGCATTATGACGCCTATAAAGGCGTTATCGTATATGTGCGGATTGTCAATGGCATTGTGCGGCCGGGTATGCGGATCAAAATGATGGCGAGCGGATCCGAGCATGAGGTTGTGGAAGTCGGTGTATTTCGTCCCCGCATGACGACCGTGAACGAATTGCGGGCGGGCGACGTCGGCTTTATTGCGGCGGCGATCAAGACGATGCGCGACGCGCGCGTGGGCGATACGGTGACAGATTCCCGACGTCAGACGGCGGAACCGTTGCCTGGTTACCGCAAGATCAACCCCATGGTGTTTTGCGGCCTGTATCCAGTGGATTCCTCCGATTACCCACTTGTGCGCGACGCGCTGGAGCGCCTGGAATTGAATGACGCCTCTCTGCGCTACGAACCGGAGACCTCTTCTGCGCTCGGGTTTGGTTTTCGGTGCGGTTTTCTGGGGTTGCTGCACATGGAGATCATTCAGGAGCGCCTGGAGCGCGAGTACGGCCTGACCCTTATCACCACAGCGCCGAGCGTCGTCTATCGGGTGTATCTGACGAGCGGAACAGTGGTGGAGATTGACAACCCGAGTCTGTTGCCTGAATCGACGAAAGTGGATCGCATTGAAGAACCTTATGTAAAAGCGTCGGTGATCGTGCCTAAGGAATTCGTGGGCAGCGTAATGGAACTGTGCCAGGAAAAACGCGGGGTGTTTCTGGACATGCAGTACCTCGATGAGACGCGCGTGACACTCGTCTATGAGTTGCCGCTGACGGAGATTGTGTACGACTTTTTTGATCGGCTCAAATCAGGCACAAAGGGATACGCCTCGTTTGATTATGAAGTGATCGGATACCGGCCTGCGCTGCTCGTAAAACTGGACATTTTGCTGAATGGCGAGATCGTCGACGCGCTCTCCTTCATTGTGCACAGGGACAAAGCGTATCATCGCGGGAAAATCCTCTGCGAAAAACTGAAGGAACTGATTCCGCGGCAGATGTTTGAGGTGCCCATCCAGGCAGCGATCGGCAATAAGGTGGTGGCGCGCGAGTCG
>JAKADD010000233.1 GCA_021820825.1 Bacillota bacterium | reverse complement strand
CTGAAGCAATTCCTGCCCAAAACCTGTCCCTACTCACCCGGCGCTCTCGCCAGTTATCTGACGCACTACGGAAATGTCGTCATCAAAAGCGAACTGGGCGGAGGCGGCAGTCAGGTCTGCCGGGTGTCAAAGCGTTCACGGGGCTATCAGTGGCAGGACTACAGACAGACTGCGCACGCCCGTCATCTGCGTGATCTCCAGACCACGCTGCCGCGCTGGGTCGTTCGCGAACAGTGTGTGGTACAGGAATATATTGACCTGCTCCCCATGAACGGAAGACCCACAGACATCCGGATCATCGTCCAGAGAAATGAGCGGGGGCTATTCGAAATGACGGGGACATTCTGCAAAACGGCCCCACCTTCCCGCTTTGTCACCAACGTCAAGCAGGGCGGCGCGATCAGTTCCCTGTCCAAGTATCTGCACGCGTGCTGCAGAGACAAATCCACTCGCCGCCAGTTGCGCGATCAGCTCAGACGCGCAGCGACAGACATTGGCAACCACTTGGGCGCGCAATTTCGAAACTCTGTATACGGGATTGATTTCGGACTTGATCACGCGCACCGCATCTTCATCATTGAGGTCAACACGAAGCCGAGTCTTGAAATTCTCGCTGAAATCAGCGCTCGCATGCATCAACGTGCGATTGCCCTGCGCCGCTTTCAGCGCACTGCCGAGACGACAATAGAAATACAGGAATCCTCCTCTGCCAGTTCTTCTCACACTGAGCAAGAGTTCTCTCTACATACCTTTTCGAGCGCTGGCAACCCTAATGATGAGGGGGGGAATTCTGTGGTGGAAGACGAACAGAACGAACAGAAGCTGGGAATCGATCCGGACAATATCCACCGTGCGAACGAACTGCCGTCCGCACTGCGCGTGGACAAGACGAAAGAGGTCAATTTCGAAGCGATCCGGTCGCAACAGGCAGAGAATTTCATTCTGAACCCAGGGCGTCAGAAACGCTGACATCCCCTATTTTCCGAGATTCATTTCGCTGCGCGGGAACACCGCCTGGGTCTGTCGGCTCAGGTGGTGTTCCCGTGGTGTTTTCGTGGTGTTTCCGCTGCGCTCCACATTTGGAACGCGGGGTAGTGCTTCTCAAACTGACGCAGGATGTGTACAATGGCGAGAGGGCTATTATCTACTATTAGGAGCTGGTACTAAGTGGAGTTGCGAAACGTCTCCATCATTGGCACGGGAGCGCACGTACCTGAGATGATTATTACGAATGCCGACCTGGAGAAACTGGTGGACACCAATGATGAGTGGATTCGTTCCCGAACGGGTATCCGCGAGAGACGCCGTCTCGCCCCTGGAGAAACCGTGACCGAACTCGCGATACAAGCTGCGCGCAAAGCGATTGCGAGCGCTGGGATCGACGCTCTGGAAATCGATCTCATCGTGGCGGCCAGCATAACAGCGGATCTGGTGTTCCCACCCCTTGCCTGCATGGTGCAACGCGGCATAGGCGCCGCCAATGCGGCCGCCTTTGACACAAACGCCGTCTGCGCAGGGTTTCTGTTTGCCATGGTGCAAGGCGCGCAGTTCCTGCAGACTGGCGCGTATAAAACGGCGCTCATCATTGCCGCTGAAGGGATCACAAGATACGTCGATTACAGTGACCGCAATTCCTGCATCCTGTTTGGCGATGGAGCGGGGGCCGCCGTGCTGCGCGGGTCACAGGGCGGCGCAGGGCGAACGGGTCTGATTGATTTTGATCTCGGATCGGATGGCTCCCGGGTCGATGTCGCATTGTGCCCGCGTCCGACCGCACCCAAGGAGTGGCTCGATACACTCACCGCACGCGAGGAGGTAACACCCTACATCTGGCAGGACGGTCGAGCCATGTTCAAGGCCGCCGTAAACGGTATGACCGACAGCATAAAACGCATCATGGCGCGTCAGGGACTGGGGCCAGACGAAATCGCCCACCTCATTCCGCACCAGGCGAATCTGCGCATCATCGAAGCGATCGGCGAGCGCGTCGGCATTCCCAACGAGCGAGTCGCGCTGTGTCTTGAGGAATACGGCAATACGTCGGCCGCATCCATGGGGATCGCACTCGACAAATGGATGCGCCAGGGTCGGATAAAACCTGGTGATCTGGCCATGTTCACGGCATTTGCAGGCGGTTTGTCCTGGGGTTCTGCGCTGTTTTCCATGTGAGCCCGCCGCTGTTCAGACGCGCATGATACTGCCCTGCAAAGTGCGGCAGGATCATGCGCGGTCGAGAACCTGGTAGATCGCGAATTTGAGGTAGTCATTCTCCGGCATGCCCACAAGCTGGGGATGGTCGGGAGCCGCGCCGCGCTCTTCGATCTGGCGCAGGATCTTGCGTACATCGAGAGCCGCCTCGGCGATGACTGCGCGCCAGTCATCGCGCGAAACATGAAACGAACATGACGCCGTCACAAGAAATCCGCTTGGCCGAATCAGCTTCAGGGCGCGCAGGTTGATCTCCTTGTATCCACGCAGGGCAGCTTCCCGTGCTCCGCGACTCTTGGCGAACGCGGGCGGGTCAAGAATGACGACGTCAAACCGGCGCTCTTCTTGCTCATATTCGCGCAGTGTATCAAAGACGTTGGCGACAACAAATTCGCAGCGCCCGGACAATCCGTTCCGTTCCGCATTCTGGCGCGCACCCGCAATCGCTGTCTCCGAGAGATCCACAGCAGTCACGCGCTCTGCGCCGTAATGCAACGCGTGCAAGGCAAACGCTCCTGTGTGACAGAAGCAGTCGAGAACTTCCGCGCCCTGCCGACTGGCCGACGGGTTGTTCCCTGACAACGTTTCGCGCCCCTCCTGATACCGCTGGTCAGGGCGGGGTTTTTCATGGACGGCCCAGCGCACAAGGGGCGCGATCGCCTGTCGATTCTCGCGCTGGTCAAAGAAATGACCCGTCTTTTGCCCTGCGGCGATAGCAACGAGCAACTTGAGACCATGTTCCTGGATCTCCACCTGATCTGGACAGTCTCCAAACAGGCAACCCGTACGTTCCTCCAAGCCTTCAAGCGCGCGCACAGGCGTATCGCTGCGTTCATAAACAGCCGCGACTCCCAGCACCTCGCGCAAAACGGACACAATCATGTCGCGACGAAGATCCATGGCCGCAGAGAGAATCTGCACAACCGCGACTGTACCGTATTTGTCCACGATCAGCCCGGAAACTCCATCAGCCTCTCCATAAAGCGCCCGACAATAATCAGTATGCGCAAGCATCCGTTTGCGCAACGCCCAGGCGGCGGTCACTTTCCGCCGCAGCCAGCTTGCATCGATTTTTTCAGACTGCGTGTAAGACGCCACACGAACCGCAATCTGAGAGCTCTCATGAAAAAACCCGCTGGCCAGATAGTGCCCCTGATGATTATGGATCGTTACAATATCTCCCGTTTCCGCACGACCCCGAATTTCTGCGATTTCACTGCGAAAAATCCAAGGATGTCCAGCTTCCAGCCGTCGTTTGCGACTCCTTGTCAACCATATCTGCGCCACTGCCATATCATCATCAACCCTCTCTGCGGGCAGCGGATCGGCTGTGTCGCCGATCCGTGTTCACAAGTGCTAAATTGCAGACTTGTCCGCATATATATGTATCCAGTCCGTGCTGTCCGGGAGGTTATGATGAACGCTGTCCCCGTTTTGCAGACTCTCGGCCTGATTGGCGCTGGAATGGCCGTTTTTGTGATTGGACTGCTGACGATGCGGTATGGACTCACCCAGGCCGCATCATCCTACACGGAACGTCGGATCAAGACATTCGTGCGCACACCCGCGCGTGGTCTGCTGACCGGCGTCGCCGCCACGCTCGTCACGCAGTCCAGCACAGCTGTCACCCTCATCTCGATGGGTCTGGTGGCAGCCGATATCCTCAGTTTCACCGACACGATCGGAATCATTCTCGGCACGAACATCGGCAGCACACTGACAGTTGGCCTGCTCTCACTGAATATCGAGCGCATTGGCCCATACCTCATCCTGGCGGGTCTCATTGCGTATCTGGGTGCGCTGTCGCTGCGGCGGACAGCTCCCCGCCGCAGACAGATCGGTCAATTCGCGATCAGTGTCATCGGATTTGGAACGCTGTTTGTCGGGTTTCACGTCATGACAGCCGCCGCCGCTCCGCTCGCAGCTTCTCCCGGCGTCACACAGGCTCTCCTCGTGGCCCGAGTCCATCCCTTTGCAGGCGTCCTTACAGGCGCCGTCGTGACGGCCGTCATCGGCAGCAGTTCCGCGAGCACCGCATTGGCTCTGTCACTCGCAAAAACAGGCGCCCTGCCGCTTGTCACAGCCATTGCAGTCGTCCTCGGGAACAACATCGGCGCCTGTGCGACTGCCCTTCTCGCGAGCATCGGAGGCAACCGGTCCGTGCAACGCGTCGCGGCGACGCATGTTCTGTTAAATGTGTGCGGAGTCGCCCTGTTCATGCTGATCCTGCGCCCATTCGCCGCAGTCGTATCCGTGCTGGTCCGCGATCCAGGAGGACAGGTTGCGCTGGCGCATGTGCTCTTCAATGTCGTTTCATCTCTGCTGGCTCTGCCCTTCGTGTATCGAATCGCCGCCTGGCTGGAGATCATCCTGCCTGAACGCGCTTGACGCTCACTCAAATGTGGGCGCCCCCGGCAAAGCCACCAACTTGGCGCCGGCGCTCGTTCCGATGCGCGTTGCCCCTGCCTGCAGCATAGCATGCATATCGGCGGATGTGCGCACCCCGCCCGCCGCCTTGACTCCCAAACGATCGCCGACTGTCTGGCGCAGCAACCGCACGGCTTCCACCGTGGCGCCCCCGGCAAACCCCG
>JAKADD010000232.1 GCA_021820825.1 Bacillota bacterium | reverse complement strand
ACGATGTGTCGTAGGGTATTGATCGCACGGATTCTCTTGCAACCAGGGAGTGTGCGATGTAGTGAGTGTCAATTGCAGAACTGGATCCCGCAGCAATCGCCGCCACCAGGGATTCCACCGCAAGTTTGCCGATATTTTCAAACGGTTGGGCAATCGTCGTCAATTTCGGAGTCACCATGTTGGCGACCACAATGTCATCAAATCCAATTATGGAGATATCGTCCGGAACTCGCAACCCGTTGTCATGAATACAGCGCATCGCGCCGATCGCCATCTCGTCGCTGGCCGCAAATACGGCCGTAATATCTGTGACTGCGCGATGGGCAAGCAATTCTGCCATGGCGGAGTAGCCGTGTTCATAGCGAAAATTTCCATACGCCACGCGCTCATCGGAAATCGGCAGATCATACTGGCGCAGGGCGAGCTGATAACCGCGAAACCGCGCTGCTCCCGCGACCGGATCGTCAAGCGGACCTGCGATCATGCCGATAGACCGGTGTCCTCTTTCCGCAAGGTGTGCTACGGCGTCGAAAGAAGCTCTCTCGTCGTCGACCTTAAACGCCGGCAGGTCACATTGCTCACTCTCTGTCAGTGTGAGCACGACAGGTATGCCGATGCGCGCGATGACAGTCGCGTAATTCTGCGGCTGAGGCTCGCTGCAAAAAATGATGCCGTCGCTGTGCTGTCTCTTTAAAATGGTGAATCCATCGCTGATCCGGTTTTGGTCCGCCTGGGCGTCATGCAGAATTACGGCCATCCCAAGTTCCAATGCGGCGTCATAGATGCCTCGATACAGTCTGCTGAAAAATAAGTCATCCAACTTGGGAACCAGAACGCCAATGTTGGTCGGACGGTTCAGGCGAAGCCCTCTTGCATGGCCGTTTGGATAGTAATTGAGCAACTTGACTGCTTCCAGGACCCTGGTTCGAGTCTTTGGGTTGACGAGTTCTGGACTATTCAGAACACGGGAGACAGTGGGGATCGACACGCCCGCATGTTCCGCGACAGTGCGAATAGTAATCTTCATCTGTCATCCATCCCACAACGGAATCGTGCGTCAACAACATGCACGTGTAGACTGATATCGTTTTCATAAACTATGATAAGGATTCTTTGCAGAAAAGTCAATCAAAGTCCGACTGCGTGTCAGCACCAGCACCCCGCAGAACCCATACCAGTTGAATCGATGGATCGTTCAGTGCAGCCCTTATTTGGCGCGATCCAAATGCCCGTGTCCCCATTTCACGATCTCTTCAATCACAAGTCTTGTGCTTTGCCCGTACTCCGTTAAACAGTACTCCACTTTGGGAGGAACCTCGGGGTAGATTCTGCGATCAATCAGCCCGTCTTTCTCCAACTCGCGGAGTTGTTGCGCCAGCACCTTCTTTGTAATGGTTTTTCCTTTTGACAGGTGGAGCAATCGCAGAAATTCCGAAAACCGTACCACTCCTCGATCGTGCAGAAGAGATAAAATCCCCGGTTTCCACTTCTCGCACATCACAGACAGCGTCGTGTCGATTGGGCACGGATTGGATGGGATCGCCACAGGACTCACTCCCCTAGACCTGCATCAACTAATGTAACTACTACTATCTCACTTGGGTCCTATCCTGTCCATTTGGTTACCTCTGCGTAACCAAAAAACTTAGAAGTGCCCTCTTGTTGGAAATCATAGATGAACATAGACTGATGATGAAAATATTGATCATGAAACACAGGGAGGCAACAATACGATGAAATCCATTCTGCTGGCGCAGTACGGTCCCTCTAATCATTTGATCACGGGGGAGACTCCGGTTCCGTCACTCGGTAACGGCGAAATTTTGGTGAAAGTCTATGCGGCTGGCGTCAATCCTCTTGATTGGAAAATCCGTGCCGGACACTTGTCAGGTATGCTTCCATTCCAACTCCCCATAATCCTGGGCTGCGACATTGCAGGCGTTGTCGCCAAGATAGGTGCAGGTGTGGGGAATTTCCGCGTTGGGGATGCGGTGTACGGCATGCAGAACCTCGAAAAGCAGGGCGCGTACGCCGAATTTGCGGCGATCAACGAACAGGACGTCGCCTTGAAGCCAAACTCCCTGTCCTTTGTGGAAGCGGCCTCCATTCCCATGGCGGCGCTTACGTCATGGCAATCGTTGATCGATCAGGGTAAAGTCCGGTCTGGAGAAAGGGTGCTGATTCACGGCGGGGCGGGCGGCGTGGGAAGCTTCGCTATTCAATTGGCCAAAGCGTTAGGAGCCTATGTGGCAACCACCGTGAGCGACAAAAACGCGGAGTTTCTGAAAGGGCTCGGCGCGGACATCGCAATTGATTATCAGAGGCAGGACTTCTCCACTCTCCTGACCGATTACGACCTCGTACTGGATACGTTGGGGGGAGATGTGCTGAGTCGAAGCTTCGATGTGCTGAGAACGGGCGGAACACTCATTTCCCTTGTGGAGTCTCCCAATGAGGAACTGGCCAGGGCCAAGAAAATACACACCATCCAAATGCTCGTAAATCCAAGCGGCAAACAACTGGCCGAAATAGGCGAGTACTATTCCCAGGGCAAAATCAAACCGGTTGTAACCCATGTGCTGCCCCTGGAGAAGGCTGCCGAAGCACATGATCTGAGCGAATCGAAACACACGCGAGGAAAAATCGTGTTGGAAGTACAGCGGTAAGGCGCGCGCAAAGTGAGCAGATTGGGCGCAGAGGCGACGGACGCACACCCGCAGTTCCGTCGCCTCTGCGCCAACCTCTCCGCTGCAAAGAAGCACTCGCGCAGCGCCGTGAACCGAGATTAAAACAAGCCGATGATGTTCCCATTCTCATCAACATCGATTTGCAGAGCATTGGGATGTTTGGGAAGACCCGGCATCGTCATGATGTCGCCTGTAAAGCAAACCAGGAAGCCCGCGCCAAGAGACGCGCGAATCTCCCGGATGGTAATCGTAAAATCCTTCACATCCCCCACCAAATTCGGGTTGTCCGAAAACGAATACTGGGTTTTCGCCATGCAAATCGGCAACTGACCCCAACCGTTCTCCTCAAACTCGTCCATCTGGCGTCTCGCCTCATCCGTAAACGCCACACTGCTTGCCTCATATACGTCCTTGCAGATGGTCTCTACCTTATCCTGAATGGAACCCGGGATCTCGTACAGGGGTTGAAACCGCTGCAAGCCACTCTCCGCAGCCGCAACGACGGCCTGCGCCAGAAGGACGCCGCCGGCGCCGCCCTTCTCCCAGACCTCCGTCAGGGCCGACTGAATGCCGTGCCGTTCGCACAGGTCCTGAACGTATTTGAGCTCGGCTTCTGTATCGGTCGGGAAGCGATTGATCGAGACCACAAACGGCACCTGATACTTTTCAATAATGCGCGCGTGGTGCCGCAGATTCGCAAAACCTCGTTCGATGGCCTCCAGGTTTTCTGTCGCCAGTTCTTTGCGCCGCACTCCGCCATGGTATTTGAGCGCCCGCACCGTGGCCACAAGCACCGCCGCAGCCGGCTGGAGATGGCCCTTTCGGCACTTGATGTCGAAAAACTTCTCGGCGCCCAAGTCCGCTCCGAAGCCAGCCTCGGTCACGACATATTCGCCTAATTTCAACGCCATTTTCGTCGCGTTCATACTGTTGCAACCGTGAGCGATATTGCCAAAGGGTCCGCCGTGAATCAGCGCTGGGGTATTCTCCAGGGTTTGCACCAGGTTAGGGTGAATCGCGTCTTTCAACAGAGCGGTGAGCGCTCCCTGCACTCCGAGGTCGCGGACATACACAGGTGTGTTTTCATAGGTGTAGCCAATCAAGATCCGCGCCAACGCCTCCTTTAACTCCGCCAGGCTCTCGACCAGGCAAAAAATCGCCATGATCTCGGAGGCGACGGTGATATCGAAACCGGTTTCGCGCGTGACGCCGTTGTTCTTGCCCCCCAAGCCGATGACGACGCGCCGAAGGGCCCGGTCGTTGATGTCTACCACGCGGCGCCAGGTGATCCTGTCCGGGTCCAGACGCAGTTCGTTGCCCTGGAATATGTGGTTGTCAATCAGCGCGGCCAGAAGGTTGTGCGCGGTCGTAATGGCGTGAAAATCCCCCGTAAAATGAAGGTTGATCTCTTCCATCGGCACGACTTGCGCATACCCACCGCCCGCAGCGCCGCCTTTCATTCCAAAATTGGGCCCCAGCGAAGGCTCGCGCAGCGCCGCCACCGTACGCCGGCCCAGCTTGTTGAGGGCTTGAGAGAGTCCCACCGTAATCGTCGATTTTCCTTCTCCAGCCGGGGTCGGACTCATTCCCGTGACCAGGATCAGTTTGCCGTCCGGCCGACCTTCTGTTTTTGCCATGATTTTCAGATCCAGCTTAGCTTTGTGGCGCCCGTAAGGGATGATGTCCTCTTCTGATAGACCCAACTGCTCGGCAATGTTCCGAATCGGAAGCAGATTTGCTCCTTGCGCGATTTCGATGTCGCTTTTCATCGCAATCCCCACCATCGTATGTATTCCCGCCGCAAAGTCGATTGTTTGCGGCGGATTTCGCCAGTATTCGATTTACCTGTTGACGGAATTCATGCTCTGTTCCGGATAGCGTTTGCCTTGCGCAATCCCCAGCGGAGCAATCTCATTGATTCTTTGCAAATCCTCCCCATTCAGACGAACCGTGAGCGCGCCCACATTTTCCTCCAGGTATGCGCGCTTTTTGGTGCCCGGAATAGGAACCACATCTTCACCCTGCGCCAACAGCCACGCCAGCGCCAGTTGCGCCGGAGTGCACTTTTTCTCCCCGGCCATCTCCTCAATGCGGGTGACCAAGGCCAGATTTTTATTGAAATTT
>JAKADD010000001.1 GCA_021820825.1 Bacillota bacterium | reverse complement strand
GTTTCGCACCAGCGCAGAAAAAAAGCTGACCGACTGTCCGGAATGGCTCACCACGCGCAGTTTGAGCAGTCGCTTGCCGGGAGTCCGGCCACCCCACAGGCCCTCAAACAGCACGTAGTAGAGCAGAGGCAGGAAGAAAAGCAACAGGATATAAAAAGCGATCTCATAATTGCGAGGCATTGTCATGCCTGAAAAGGCGAGCGGATTCCCTGCTCCGGATTTGCTTGCCGCAAACAGACCCCAAGCCAGCAGCGCGTAGCCCAAAAGCAGGAATCCGGTGTCAATCAATGTGGCGATGGCCCGACTTCCTATGCCGGCGATCTGCCATTCCAGCGTCGCCTGTTCGGGCGTGGTAATGGAAAGAGTGCGTTCCATGATTTTTTGCAGGGCCTCCTTGTGCAGATGATGGGTCAGGAGCGGCGGGTATTTTTAAAGCGCGCGTACGCTCTGGCCACATCCGGCAATAACTCCGTTCTGGTTTCAACCACATCGATTCCCCGCATCGTCAACTGCTCCCTGTATTCACGCCGCTGATTCAGCAAACCGGCGGCCGTTCCCACCGTCGCCGCCTCTGCAACGTTTCTGATCGGTGTGATTATGGCGTCTTCAAGAGCCTCATCGGTAAACGACGCGACAAGACAGCTGTGGCGTCGTTCCAGAATGGCGATGCTGCGCAGGAACAGGTCATTGGCTGCCAGATCAGTCAGATCGGAGAACAGAAGCAGCAGCGACCGGCGTTTATAGTGTGCAAATACGATGTCGATCAGTGTATGCACGCCGGCGTAGACGGGATGAGGCATTACTGTAGACAGAGCCTGCACAAGCTCGCGTATGCCAGCTTCACCCTTCACCCTGCGGACATGCGTATGAACGTGATCGGAGTAGGCGATCGCGCTTACTTCGTCACCGTTTTTGAGCGCCCCGCCCGCCAGCAACAATGCAGCTTCAAGGGCCAGGTCCAGCCGTGTCTTTCCGTTCTGCTGGATTACGCCCATGCTGCGGCCGCAGTCAATGGCAAGAATGATGTGTTGTCCACGTTCGGGCTGATACACATTTTTCATCGGGAATCCCTTGCGAGCCGTCGCGTGCCAGTTGATGTGACGCGGGTCGTCGCCGGTTGCATAGTTGCCGACATGAGAAAACTCGGTCTGACCTGACCCTGTGCGCTGCAGATGAGAGCCTTCGCGCAGCAGCACCCGGTCCACAGCCGCCTGCCTTTCCGATGTCATCCGCAAGTCAGGCCACACTGTCACCGTTTCTTGCGCCTCTGCGCGGTACTGTCGGCACAGGAGGCCAAAGCGGCCAAACAGTCTGACATGGACATTGCCAAACGACAAGGCGCCCCTTTGCAGCGGCACGAGATCATAGGCAATCTCCGTGTCTCCCCATGGCAGCTGCAAAGCAAACGTATCGACGTCCGCCTCCGTCAGCGCAGGCCGTTCATCCCGTATCCGCGCCCGGCGCAAATCTGCTGCATCCACCGCAGCGCGGTCAGCAGTCTCCAGCGTGACGCGAACAGAAATCCGCGCCCGCTCGCTGACCTGCAGACGGGGCACAACCCGGCTCGCGGAGATTGCCTTGGGGCTTTGCAAGCTCATGATATCAGCCGCGCATAGCCCGCACAATATGGCGCCGTCCAGTGTCAGATAGAGATCCGCCGCTCCGCTGTTGTGCAGAAATAGCGCCGGCGCCGCGCTAACAGCCACAATGTAGGCGAGTCTGCGGGTGGGCAGCCAGCTGTTAGCGCGGAACAGCCACTTGCTTAACCAGTTCCTCGATGATGTCATTGGCGGATGCTCCTTCAAGCTGCGCGGCTGGTGTGATCATAAGGCGATGGCGAAGCACAGGGTTGATGACTCGTTTCACGTCGTCGGGCGTAACAAATTCGCGTTCTTCAAGATACGCGGAGGCCTTGCTGGCCATGAGCAACGCTGCAGCCGCGCGCGGGCTGCCTCCCAGGGAAACGCTCGCAAGGGTGCGCGAGCGGGCAATCAGTTCCACGATATACTGAATGACGCTCTCCGTCGCCGCCACCGCCGCCACTGCCTGTTGCGCCTTCAGTAGGCTATCCGCATCAGCATTTTTATGTTGCGGCTCTGTCAGTGCAGTTTCGCGTTGCGACTCGAAAATGACGTTTTGCGCTGTTGCGGCGGCCGACTTGACGTGGACGAGATGACGCGGTGTGTGGGCCAGCAAGGCAGCCACTTCCGCAGCGCTGTCCGGGTAGTGGATTTCAATTTTCATCAGAAAGCGGTCCAACTGAGCTTCTGGCAGTGAATAGGTTCCCTCGTATTCGACCGGATTCTGTGTGGCAATCACGAAAAATGGCTGTGGCAATTCCAACGTTTCGCCGTAGAGAGTGACCTGGCGTTCCTCCATGGCTTCCAGCAGCGCAGCCTGTGTCTTTGGCGGCGTGCGGTTGATCTCGTCGGCCAGCACAATATTGGCAAAGAGCGGACCCCGCTCAACCCGAAATGAGCCCTCGCGCAAGTCATACATGACGCTGCCCACCACATCGCTCGGCAGCATGTCGGGTGTGAACTGGATGCGTTTGAAACTCATGCCCAGTGACTTCGCCAGAGTGGTGGCCAGCAGAGTCTTCCCGATACCAGGAACCCCTTCCAGCAATAGATGTCCGCCTGCCAGCAGAGCCAGCAAAATTTCTTCTATGACATTTTCCTGTCCCTTGACTGTCTCTGTTAATGTGTTCCGTACTTTGCTGATCAGCATGTGTCAACTCCTCATTGTCTGCCGATGCGCGGACTCCCGATTCCGCGCATCAGGTGGAATGCGGCCTGTCTGCGTTGGCGGAGCGCGGCTTGTCAGCGCTGGTGGAGCGCGCGCGTTGCCTGGGCGGCGTGAAATTTTGCCGTCCACGCAGAGCCGAGATCAAGACATTGCACTCTGCCAGGAACGTCTTTTGGCGGGGGTCTCTTGCGTGTTGCGGCAAGGAGAGGGAAGCGCCGCGAGCCTTGGCCAACCGCTTCAACTGTGCGAGCAGACTGTTAAAACTGCCGGTCCTCCGGTAATGATCCGCCATCGCCTGCGCCAACTGCAGACTGGCAGACCGAGCAGGTTGCAGCGGCGCCAGCGGCCTGCCAAAACGTCTGCTTTCGCCCCACAGCCAAATGACGGCGGCGCTGCAAAGCAGTGCAAACGCCGCATTGATACCCGCGCCAAATACGGCTGTAGGCCCCGGCTGAGTGGAATAACCGTGCACTGTTTCCACAAAGGCGATCCGCGTTTTTGTGGGTTGCAAAAGACTCAACAACACGCCGAGGTTGTCGGATTTGGCGATGGATCCGTTGTAGGCCAGACCAGGCAACCCGAGGAGCGTTATGGACCCTTTCCCGACGCGCTCTGTAACGCCGACCGTCGCGCGCGCTCCGTCCGGCAGCGTGAGTAACCATGGTTCCCCTCCGTGAAGATTGCCGGCCACTGTCGCGTAGCGTCCAAAACTGGAGACGCGAAACGTTGTGACTGCGCGCTGAGAGTTTTGCGTTGTCAGTTGTATCAGGCGCAGGGCGCCGTTTGTTGCGGGTGCAGGTGTGATGCGCAGACCCAGGGATGTCGCCAGTGCAGAGGACTGGTTCAGCAGGGCGATCACATGTCCTCCGGAACGGATAAACTGGATCCAGGCTTTCGCCATGGCGGCCGTGTCGTCAGTCTGCGGCTCCACAATGACGGCGGTTGTGCGACCTGGCAGACCAAGTTGGGGTTCTGTCAGCAACCTCAGGGACCCTGCGGCAGGCGATCCGTGAAACAGCGAAAACAGTGCCGACGCACCGCTTGGCTGGTGACTGTACGATGTGCCCGCCGGGAGTGGCGCTGTATCGGACGGTGGTGTAAAGAGAGCGGCGGCCGACAGATACAGGGCGAGTACGCAGGCGATCAGAATCCAGACGCTACGCTGCTTCATGATTCAGCACGCTCCCTTTGCAGGATCAGGGAAGCGGATGCGCGCGCCGTATCGGCGAGAGACTGCAGCGGCGGCGGCAGCGCATTTCCCGATCCAGTCGGGCTGTGATAGAGCAACTCGTCGCACGCTCTGGCAAGCGTCAGAAAGGCGGCGCTCACCGGGGATTTGTGACGCAGCAATTCTCTGGCGTATTCTCCGTTTGTCTTGTTGGGATTTACGTTTAATTCCCGGACACTCTGCAGATGCGTGACGGCCGCCAGGAAATAGCAACGGGCCGCTTCGTGGTATTCGCCTGCCGCGATATGCCTGTCTGCCAGAAGAAAGAACCCCTTCGCGTCGAGAGGACGCCTGGAACCACTTGGCGCGGTCATTCCTTTTGTTCTGCGGTTGCGGCCAAAACGGCTCAGCAACAAGGTCAGTCCCAGCACGGAAAGGCCCAGGACGATCCAGCCGAGACTGCGCGGAGGCTGCCCCAGGACTATGTGCAGATGAAGTCGACGCGCCAGTTCTCTCAGCAGGTTGATAAGCGCCTGCAGCCAGGAATTGCTCTGACCCTGCGTATGATAGGAGGGTCCTGAAAGAATAGTCTGCAGTTTGTGGCGCCAAAACAGAGTGTCTGTCATGCCAGCCTAGTCCTTTTCTGTCATGAGTTCTATGTCGTATCCATCGCGCCGGATGCGCATGTCGATATACAGATTGGTCAGCAACAGAGCGTACAGCGGCGCAAGCAGGATGCTGATGAGACCCGTGCCAAGCAGACGCACCGCGTTGCCTGGCAGCAGATCAATCAGGAAAGAGAGACCCCCGCTGGCAAGGCCCAGCACGATGAAGGCGATCAGATTGATAAAGAACAGCCGCCAGAATGAGCCCTTTGTCAGGTTCCATGAACGTCGAATGGCCCGCCAGTTGCGCAGTTTTTCAACGACCACGATGGGGAGGGAGAAAAGGAGACGAATGCTCACCCAGACCGCCAGAACCACCGCGATCAGGTATAAGAGGATTATAAAAAGAATAAATAAGCCTCCGCCAACCTTCATTGCGGGTACAAGCATGGCGGCTGCGAACAGGACAGCCGCGAATACCCCGCCCAAAATGAGAATACCGACCAGACTCAGTCCGATGAGCAGCCACATGGTTGCCAGGTAGGCGCCCCAGCGTTTCACCGCCTGGCGGAAATAGGCCCAGATGGAGTGCTTGACGGAACCAAAGGCAACGGTTTCCGCACCCAAGGTGTAATAGGTGCCCTGCAGTAAGGGACTCACGATGTTCATGCTGACAAGAGCGATGAAAATCTCCATGATTGCAAAGACGATTCTTGTTCCCAAGGATTGCGGCTGGTGCAATTGCGCCGCCAGCGCCGACATACCCGCCTGCCCATGCAGCAGGAGCTGATAGTTGACGCTGGGAACGAGAGTTCCCGCGAATGCGTTCATAATGGCGATGGGAGCCATGAAGATCAGGCTGATCAGCAGCAGCGGTCCAAAGTAGCTGCGATACTGTCTGAACACATCATCCAGAATGGTGTCGATGGAACGGGCTTGGACAGGCTTTGCCAAAAAACATCCTCCTTGCGTCCGGTGTTCCGGCTCATATCAGACATAGGGATAGTATACCAAAAATTGCACATGTGCATGGATGTGATTTTCCTGGATGCTGACACGCGTGCGCGGAGATGTGCGGTGCTGGTATGCAGTGCTGCTATGCTCTGATATTGGTCATCCCAGGTGCAAAGAGGTATACTGAGACAGAGCATGCGTCTGCGGTACAGGCGAGAGACTGTTCACACTGTCTGTACAGCCGTCGAGATGAGAATAGTCAAGAGGTGACAGTCATGGATAAGCGTAAGGTGATGATTTTAGGCACAGGACCTGCGGGGTTGACAGCAGCAATCTATGCGGCGCGAGCGAATTTGCAACCGCTTGTGGTCGAGGGCAATGAACCGGGCGGGCAACTGACGCTGACCACGGAAGTGGAGAACTTCCCTGGTTTTGAAGACGGAGTTATGGGACCTGCGCTCATGGAGCAGATGAGGAGACAGGCGGAACGATTTGGCGCCCAGTTTCAGACCGGTTGGGTGACAGACGTCGACCTTTCGGCCCGTCCTTTTCGCGTTACGGTCAATGAACAGGATTCCTACGAAGCGGACGCGCTCATTGTCTCGACAGGCGCATCCGCGAAACTGCTTTCCATCAGCGGCGAATCCGAACTGATCGGGCGCGGAGTGTCCACCTGCGCCACCTGCGACGGGTTTTTCTTCAAAGGAAAGAAAATCCTGGTCGTCGGCGGCGGGGATTCAGCCATGGAAGAAGCGACATTCCTCACTAAATTTGCATCCGAGGTTACGATTGTCCATCGCCGCGACACACTGCGGGCGTCCAAGGTGATGCAGGAGCGCGCACGCCAGAATCCGAAGATCAAGTGGGAACTGAGCGTGACTCCGGTGTCCGTCAAGTCAGACGGCAAGAAAGCGAACGGCCTTGAGGTGCGCGACGCGGCAACAGGCAAAACGCGTGTGATTGAAACGGAAGGCATATTTGTAGCGATCGGCCATTCTCCCAACACGGCATTCCTGCGTGGGCAAATCGATCTCGACGAGATCGGGTACATTAAAACGGATGGGGTCAGCACCGCAACGAGCGTGGCAGGCGTATTTGCCTGCGGGGATGTGATGGATTCACGCTATCGGCAGGCGATTACGGCCGCAGGATCAGGATGCAAGGCAGCCATGGACGTGGAGAAGCATCTGGAGCATGGTGGGAGTTCTCACGACTGGTCGCAGTCCGCCAGGGAGCAGGAAGCAACGCGTTCCTGATCTAAAAGCGGTTGACTGTTAAAAAGAGCATGGGTGTTGCCGGGCTTGGCGCGCAGTTTGCTGACGCAAAACTGCGCGCCATTTCTATGCGCTGGAACCGCGTCTATACACTTGCCAGCAGAAGCCCGACAAACAGCAGCATGCCAAATCCGATCAGCGTCTGGGAGGTGGCCTTGAACGCCGCCTGAAGCTCCTGCGGCGTGTGGGTTGTCGCGAACAGTTTCGGTATGCGCGCTGTCAGCGGAGACATCAGCAGAACAAGCAGGGTCCAGGCAGGCAGGCGCTGCGCGAGCACCAGAACAGGCACACACAGATACGCCAGCGCGAACACTCCGCCAAGAATGCGGATCGCGCCGCTGCGACCGGCAACGATCGGAAGTGTCCTGCGTCCGCCCACGCGATCGTGATCGATATCGCGAATGTTGTTGGCAAGCAGAATGGCGCCAATCAGCAGTCCAATCGGCGCGGAAGCAAGGGCGGCGCTCCAGGAGAGTGTTTGCGTCTGGGTGAAGTATGTGATCAGAATGATGCCTGGTCCCATGATGCCGCCTGCTGTGATTTCACCGAACGGGGTATACGAGATCGGGAATGGCCCGCTCGAATACAGGTACAGGAACAGCATGCTGGCTGCGCCGGCCGCGGCGACCCACCAGGAGGAACTGGCGCAGATGTACACGCCAAGCAGAAGCGCCGCTGCCAGCGTCGACTGGGTGATGATGAGCACGGTCTGCGGCGACACATTGTCGCGGACGATGGTTCCCGCGATTCCGACCATTTCGGCGTTGTCCAGACCACGCCGAAAGTCGTAATACTCGTTCAGCATATTGGCGGCCGCCTGGATCAGCATGGCCGCGGCAAGCATGGCGATAAATACGGGAATGCGAAGCGCATGGTGCTGCACCGCAAGTCCCGCTCCCACCAGCACAGGAGTGATGGAAGCGGTCAACGTGGGCGGGCGCAGCAGTCGCCACCCGATACGAACATATTGGACATGAAGAGGGTTTGCCAACCATTTTGCCACCTTAGCGAAGGATTCACTGGATGATAGCAGATGGCGTCCATTTGGACAAGAGGGGCGGCGTCCTGTTTGGAAATATCCATCTTGGCTTGGACAGGTTGGCGCAGACCGGGCAGTCTGCTATACTGGAACCGTTACAGACTGATTGGTCTGTTAACTGCTTTTCGGAAATAAATGCGGGAGGTAGCGACGATGGCAATCACATGGACCAGGCAGCATGATTATGAAGATATCATCTATGAACAGGCGGAGGGCATTGCCCGCATTACGATCAACAGACCGGAAGTGCGCAACGCGTTTCGTCCGGAGACGGTCAGTGAACTCATGGATGCGTTTGCGCGTGTCCGAGACGACGCCAACGTCGGCGTTGTGATTCTTACAGGACAGGGCGACCTGGCGTTTTGCTCGGGCGGCGATCAGAGGGTGCGCGGACACGGCGGCTACATAGGCGGCGATCAGGTGCCAAGGTTAAATGTGCTTGATCTGCAGCGGCAAATTCGGCTGTTGCCAAAAGCGGTGATCGCGGCGGTGGCGGGATACGCGATTGGCGGCGGTCATGTGCTGCACCTGGTGTGCGATTTGACAGTCGCGGCGGACAACGCGGTATTCGGCCAAACGGGACCGCTGGTGGGCAGCTTTGACGCTGGTTATGGCACGGGTCTGATGGCCAGGACGGTTGGCATCAAGAAAGCAAAAGAAATCTGGTTCCTGTGCCGCCAGTATTCAGCACAGGAGGCGCTTGCCATGGGGCTGGTCAACACGGTTGTTCCTGTTTCGCGTTTGCAGGATGAGGCAGTCGTCTGGGCGAAGGAGATATTGGCGAAGAGCCCCATGGCCATTCGGTTTTTGAAGGCGTCGTTCAATGTGGACACGGATGGACTGGCAGGGCTTCAGCAGATGGCGGGAGACGCAACCATGATGTTTTACATGACTGACGAAGCGCGGGAAGGCAAGAATGCGTTTCTGGAAAAACGTTCGCCGGACTTCACGCAGTTTCCGCGTCTGCCCTAGGGGGGATAGGCTGGTGGATTTCAATACGACTGCGGCTGCGTCGCCGATTATTCCAGACTGGCTGAACCGTCGCCGTCACTCAGGACGGCTGGCGATCGAATACGAAAGTGTGGCGTGGACGTATGCAGAACTCCACGAACGCGCGGGACATCTGGCCGGACAACTTGCACAAAACGGCGTGCGAGCCGGCGATCGGGTCGCGTTGCTGGCCCGCCATGGGCTGGTGTATGCGGCCACTGTACACGCGCTGATTCAACTGGGCGCGGTGCTGGAGCCGCTCAATACGCGTCTCGCGCTTCCGGAACTTGCGTGGCAACTGGACAGAGGGCGTGCGCGACTGCTGATCTGCGACGCCGAACACAGCGAATCAGCGCAGCGATTGCGAGACCGCCTGCAAAGCGAGGGGAACGGCAACACGCCAGCTCTCCTGACTCTGGACGGGGAACACTGGCCTGTGGTCGCAACCCCGGTTTACCGCGATCACCTGGATCTGCGTGAAGTGCAGTGTGTGATGTTCACCTCGGGCACCACGGGTTTGCCAAAAGGAGCGCAGATCACGTATGGCAACCATTTGTGGGGGGCGGTGGGGTCTGCGTTTCGGTTGGGTGTGCAGCTCGACGACAGATGGCTCACGCCGTTGCCGCTGTTTCATGTGGGTGGTCAGGCGGTATTGTTGCGCAGCGTGATTTACGGCACAGCGGCGATCATTCATCGGTCGTTTGATCCTGACGCTGTGAATCAGGCGATAGAAACGCAGGGTATTACGCTCGTTTCTGTCGTACCGGCCATGTTGACGCGCATGATTGCAAACCGCACGGTTCCGTATCCGAACACACTGCGCAACATACTGCTGGGAGGGGCGCCTGCTTCTCTGCCGCTCCTTATGGACTGTATGGCGCTCACTGTGCCGGTCAGCCAAAGCTATGGATTGACAGAGGCAAACTCGCAAGTGGCCACCTTGTCGCAAGAAGACAGTATGCGCAAGCTGGGATCGAGTGGACAACCCCTGTTCATGAACGAAGTTCGCATCATGGAAGGGGAGGTTGCTCTGCCGCCTGGTTCCGAGGGCGAGATTGTGCTGCGCGGCCCAACCATTATTCCTGGCTATGACGGTCAATTGCAAGCGGACAACAGCGCGTTTCGCAATGGCTGGTTCCACACGGGGGATATGGGCTATCTGGATGATGAAGGCTATCTGTTTGTGCTGGACAGGCGCAGCGACCTGATTGTCTCTGGTGGAGAGAATGTCTATCCCGCTGAGGTGGAGGCGGCGCTGCTCGCTCACCCGGATATCGTGGAGGCGGGCGTGACAGGGGTGGCGGATGAACGATACGGGCGCGCGGTGTTGGCCGTCGTCGTGCTGCGCGCAGGCGCAGAGCTTGCGGAGGCGGAGATCAGGCGGTTCTGTCGTGAACGCCTTGGCGGTTATAAGGCGCCGCGCGATATTCGCTTTGCTAAAGTGTTGCCGCGTAACGCCGCCGGAAAACTGCTGCGAAAGGAACTCGTCAAATGGCTGTAGATATTGGAACAGATACGGTATTGTGCGATCGAAACGATCTGGATGCTTTCTCGGATGCGCTGCGGCAATCGCAAGCACAGGCGCGCAGGAGCGGGAACGCTGTGATCGCCTGCTGCGCGCTGCCGCTCACTGCCGCGCCCTGCGATCTGCGGTCGCTGTTTGCCGTTACGGACGACTACGACGTTCGCTGGTACTGGTCTGATCCAGACACGCACAGGAACTGGTGCGCATTGGGAACGGAGACGGCGCAGGAGTACGACAGTCTGCAACCTGTCGCGCAGGCGGCGCAGGCGTTGGTGGATCTGAACAGCAGCGTGGCGCGCTATGGCGGCGCAGAGCCGCGCTGGCTGGCTGGTTTTGGCTTTGACCCCGCACAGCCGCGTGACGATCGTTGGCGCAATTGGCCAAACGGCCTGTTGCTGCTTCCGCGATTTGTGGTGGAGCAGCAACAGGGATTGCCGACCACGGTCACCATCTGCGTTCGGGTGGAAGCGCACACAGACACGGATGAGTTGCGTACGGCAGTGATTGCCGAACTGAACAGCGCGCTGGTTCGAGCGCGGACAGGCGCCGCACGGACGCCCACTGCCGCCGCGCCGTTGCGGCAGTGGGCGTGGGCAACGGCAACGGCAACGGAGAAGGCTGCGGCAACGGAGAAGGCTGCGGCAACGGAGAAGGTGAAGGCGGCTGCGGCCAACCCGGTGGACCAGTCAGCGTCGCTGGCGGCCTGGAGCGACACAGCGCAGCGCATAGTAGGCGATATTCGTCGGGGTCTCTATGAGAAGGTTGTCCTGGCGCGCAGCGAACGTGTTTCGGTACAGGCGTTCGCGCGACTTCCCGAGATGCTGCAAGATCTGGAAGCGCGTTATGGCGACGGCGTTGTATTTGCGGTTGCGCGCGGGGGTCAGGTGTTTGCGGGGGCGACGCCTGAACGGCTTGTGCAGACGCGCCAGGGCGTCGTGTCCATCGACTGCCTGGCTGGCACCGCCCCCAGAGGAGCCGCGCCTGAGGAAGACGCGACCTTTGCGGATGAATTGCTTGCCAGCCGCAAGAATCGCGAAGAGCATTCTTTTGTCCTGCGCGGCATACTTGGCGACATCGCGGGAGCTGTGGACGCCATTTATTTTCCGGACGAACCGGCGCTGCGAAAATTGTCCAATGTTCAGCACCTGTACACGCCGGTAAACGGGCGCTTGGCGCCCGGCATGTCGGTTCTCGATGTTGTGGCGCGGCTTCATCCCACGCCGGCTGTCGCGGGATTGCCCAAACAGTCCGCACTGCGGATTATCAGGGAGCGCGAACACATGGACCGTGGTTGGTATGCGGGTCCGCTTGGCTGGATTGACGGCGCGGGCAATGGACTGTTTGTTGTGACACTGCGCTCGGCGCTCCTGGATGAACACGGTGCGGACCTGTTTGCGGGCGCGGGTATCGTCGCAGACTCGGAACCGCTGGCTGAGTGGCGTGAAACAGAGTGGAAGATGCGCCCCATGCGGGTTGCGCTGGGTCAGGAGTTGATCAGGTGACCGTCAATCCGGATCTCTCTGTGGTTGTTTCTTTTGTCGGTCAGCTTCGGCATGCCGGCGTCAGGCATGTATGCATTTCGCCGGGCTCCCGTTCCACTCCACTGACGGCAGCCTGCGTCCGTGAGCCTGCTCTCCGCACCTGGCTGCTGCTTGATGAACGCTCAGCCGGTTTTTTTGCGGTCGGGCTTGCCCGTATGACAAAACAGCCTGTCGTGCTCGTCTGCACATCAGGAACGGCGGCGGCAAACTATTTTCCCGCCGTAATGGAAGCGCGGCAGAGTCGTATACCACTGCTCATCGTGACGGCGGATCGCCCGCCGGAACTACGGGGTGTGGGGAGCAATCAGACGGTGGATCAAGTGAAACTGTACGGCGCGTACGTGAAATGGCAGACCGACATGCCTACTCCGGACGGCGGCGCGCTGCTCGATGAACAGGCCAGGACTGCGGTCTTTCGGGCCGCAGCGGCGGCGCTGGCTGAGCCGGCGGGGCCAGTGCACATCAATTGGCCCTTTCGGGAACCGCTTCTGCCCCCCGTCGCGGTGGCCGCCAGAATCGCGGCGACGGGGTCTGAAGCGGAGGAGGATTCCCTGATTGACGACACCGTGGATACGAGCCGCCCGGACGCGGCAACGTCTTCGCTCCCGCTTCCGGGCGGCCAACCATTCGTTCGCGTTCGGCGTGGTGTCCGGAGTCTGCCGGACAGCGAACTGCGCGCCCTTGCCGACGAACTGTCCGGCAGGGAACGCGGACTGCTGGTCTGTGGTCCCCAGGACGATCCACGGCTCGCCGAGTCTCTGCGCCTGCTGGCGGACGCGCTGCGCTATCCGCTGCTGGCGGATCCGCTGTCGCAGGCAAGAACCGTCAGCGGCAATGCCTCTCTGGTCATTGACACTTATGATGTCATGTTGCGCGCCTGGCACAGGAAAGGCGCGGACAGCCGGGAAGCGTTGCGGCCTGAAGTGGTGTTGCGCTTCGGACAGACTCCGACCTCGAAGGCGCTTGGCTCCTTTTTGTCGCAGCACAAGAATGCGCGACAGATCGTTGTGGATGAGTCGGAAAACTGGCAAGATCCATTTTTTTGTGCGACGGATGTATTTGCCTGCGATGCGGTGGATCTTGTGAATCGCCTCGTTGCGGCAGTGCGCAAGCGGACCGGGAGTGGTTTTGCGCAAAGCTGGCTGGCAGCGGACGCGTCTGTCGCGGCGACGCGTTCCAGCCAGTTGCTGACCATCCCCTTTGACGCCGCGTCCACGACTGGCGCGGTTAGGGAAGAAGCCATGTTTGAAGGGCGCCTGTTCGTGGAACTGGCGCAACTGTTGCCTGCAGACGCCGTCCTGTTTGTGGGCAACAGTATGCCGGTTCGCGACCTGGATTCCTTTTTCCCGAAAGGGGAGCGCCCGCTCCATATTCTTGCCAATCGCGGCGTGAGCGGGATTGACGGTGTGGCGTCGACAGCGCTCGGTGTCGCGGCGGGCGCCGCAGAGCACGGCCGCAAGGTGGTGCTCGTAATTGGCGATGTGTCATTCTACCACGATGCCAATGGATTGCTCGCGGCGCGCCAGTACGGTCTTGATCTCACAATCATTCTGGTCCACAACGACGGCGGCGGCATCTTCTCGTTGCTGCCGCAGGCGCAGGAGGATGATGTGTTCCCCTACTTCACGACTCCCCACGGCCTGGATTTTGAACCGCTTGTCCGCATGTACGGCGGCGTTCATACGCGAATTGAAAATTGGTCTCATTTTAAGGAGGCTTTGACTCAGTCGCTTCGTTCACCGGGGCTTCGCGTACTGGAGATTCGTAGCAACAAAGAAATCAATGCAGTGTGGCATCAGCGGATTTTCGACGCCTGCACGGAAGCGCTGTCGCCATGAGCGGATATCGCACACTGGCGATCAACGGCGCAGCGCTTCAGATCTGGCAGAGCAGGAACGTCGATGTGGCGCCCGTACTGTTCCTGCACGGGTTTGCGGGATGTGGGGATGACTTTGCCGCTGTATTTCCCAGGCTCGAAAAACGGTCGCTTGTCGCTGTTGATCTGCTGGGTCATGGCGGTTCCGACGCTCCGACTGACAGCGCGCGCTATGGGATGGCGAACATGATCCAGGATCTGCGCGCACTGGTGCTCGCTCTTGGCGCCAGTCAGGTGGATGTGATCGGTTATTCAATGGGTGGACGGATCGCGCTCGCGCTCGCGGTCGCCTATCCGGATCTGGTCCGGACGCTGGTGCTGGAAAGCGCGTCGCCTGGAATCTCATCCGAGCGTGAACGGGCGGAGCGGCGTGACCATGATGAAGCTCTGGCAGACTGGATTGAAGCGGAGGGAATTGAGCGGTTTGTGGATTTTTGGGAAGCGCAGCCGCTTTTCGCTTCCCAGGCGAGTCTTGACCTGGACGCTAGGGAGCGGCAGAGAAGGGTGCGTCTGGCGCAACGACCCCATGGACTGGGAGGTTGTTTGCGCGGTCACGGAACGGGAGCTCAACCATCGCTGTGGGAGCATCTGGCGTCTGTTGCGGCGCCTGTGCTGGTGATTTCCGGCGCGTTGGACGCCAAATTCACCCGCATCGGGAGCGCGATGACGCGCCTTCTGCCACACGCTTCCCATGTAGTCGTTCAGAGTGCGGGGCATAACGTTCATATCGAACAGCCTGCGGAATTTTCCCGGCTGGCAGCTGCTTTTTTGGCGCAGTAGGAACGCGGGAACAGAGGTTTTTGCGAAGCGTTTCTATGCCATGCGGATTCGCTAAGGATTCAAAGTGATCGTGATAGTTGTTCCTTTGCCCAGCTTGCTGTCCACCTGGATAGAGCCCCCGTGCGCGTCTACGATCCATTTGGCTATGGAAAGACCGAGACCGCTTCCCTGGTTGTTGCGGTGGCGGGTTACGTCGCCGCGGACAAAGCGGTCAAACACCTTTGGCAAAAGTTCGGGAGCAATCCCAAACCCGGTGTCGCTGACTTCAATTTTCGAGTGCAGCGTATCACACTCCAATGACACGTTGATCGTCGCGCCAGTATCTGAATAGCGCAGGGCGTTGTCCATCAGGATCAGCAGCAACTGTCGCAGTCTTGCCATGTCGCCGAACGTCATGCAGGGAAAATGCGGGGTTAAAGCCGTCAGCGATTTGGCTTCTGCAGTGGCCATCGGTTGCACGGCCTCCACGGCCTCCACGACGAGTTTATTCAAGTTTACGCTGCGTTTCTCGATCAGGGGTTCGTCGGAATCGACGCGGGCGAGCGTCAGCAGGTCCTCGATCAGGGAACCAGTGCGCACCAGTTCTTCATACGCATTGCCCAGATAGCGCATCTCGCTTTCGATCGTGTGGTCTGGGTTTTGCAGCAGGACTTCCAGGTTTGTCTTGATGATGGTAAGCGGCGTGCGCAACTCATGGGACGCGTCAGCGACAAACTGCTGCTGACGGCGCCAGGCGGCGATTGTCGGCGCCAAACTGCGCGCGGCAAGCCACATGCCGACCGCAATGGTGAGGGCGAGCGCCGCCAGCCCCACTTCCGTCAGCGTCCAGAGCAGGTTGCCGAGAGTGGTGTCCGTAGGTCCTGTGGGAGTTGTGACCCGGATCAGATAATTGCCTTTCTGTGCGTGAACAAGAGCATAGAAAGAGCGATAGGGAACGCCCGCATCGCGCACGGTGACATAATAACCATTTGGATGAGCCACTGCCAGATTATAAATTTGCCAAACGTTAACAAATGGATTGCCGTCAATAAAAAAGCTCGTTTTTGTTCCAGCCTCATCAACCAGACTCCAAAGACTGTAGCCAATTCCTGAAATCGTCGGACTTTGTGTGTTGGACGGTTTTGCCTGATTGCGGACATAGACGTGGATGATGCGTACAGCCGCTCTTTGCAACTGATTGTCCAGCACATTATACAGTTCGCTTGCCATCATGCTGTATACGAGTGACAGCAGAATGGCCCAAATGACCAGCAATGCGCCTATGTTAATGCCAAATAGTTTTAGTCTCACATATAGAAAAGGGTCCCGTCTATTTAAAAAGGAGAACAAGGCAGAACCCCCCATAGAATCGTCAGTCAATCTTCTTCAAACTGTAGCCGACCCCGCGTACCGTTTGAATGACAGGTCCAGAAACCGCCAGGAGCCGCTTGCGCAGGTGGTGCACATAGGTGTCCAGAACCCCCTCCAGAACATCCGCTTCGTACCCCCACACATTGTCCATGAGTTGTCGCCTGGTCAACACTTTTCCGGAATGGCGGATCAACATTTCAAGAATTTGCGATTCTTTGGGAGACAACAGTTCAGCATTTTCTTCCGAAGTGCGAATCTCGCGCGTGTGAAGATCGAATTCAAGGGAATCGAAAGTCAGGCGATTGCCGTGAATCAGGTCGACCGGCCGGCGTGCGAGCGCATGGATACGCGCCAACAGTTCTTCGGTCGCAAACGGTTTTACCAGATAATCGTCGGCGCCAGCATTCAGTCCGGACACCCGGTCTGAGACGGAGTCGCGGGCGGTTAAAAACAGAATGGGAGTCGTGATGCCCTGACTGCGCAGTTGTCTGACGATCTCCAGTCCATCCAGACCAGGCAACATCCGATCCAGTACGATGGCGTCATAAGGCACAGTCAGGGCCAGATGCAGGCCCTCTTCGCCATCGCCCGCCATGTCCGCCTGAATATGCTCTTCAGCCACCAGGCGAACCAGCGCCTCGGCCAGTCTTGTTTCATCTTCCACAATCAGGACGCGCATACGGCAACATCCTCCCTGCCCTTGCTCCGACGCCAGTCAGGCGGGTCTGTTGTTAGAATAGCACAATGGACACAGCGGCGCCTGCGATCGGCAGATTCCACTGTGTCCATCTTCGGAGCGGGATCAAGAGTTCTGGGAGCGCTAGACCAGTTTGGTTCCAGGGACTGGTTCAAACTCCGAATCAAGTTCTGCGAAAGACATGTCAGTGCCGGCCTCTTCGACACTGATGCGAGCCGTTTCTCTACCCCACAGAACAAATGGGAGAGCCAGAACGAGCAGAGCGATCGCGATTGCTTCAAAGATAACGCGGTTGCCCCACAGATGCAACAGAAACGGCAGAGAATAGATGGTTACAACGCCGCTCAGGATACGTGCGGTCATTTCCCCGAAGTAAACGCCGCCGCCGCGCAGCCGGGTGGGGAACTGTTCAGCCAGGTACAGTTTTGAGACCGGAAACACGCCCAGTCCGAAAAACGAAGTCAATAACCCGGCGACAATGACAAGACCAGGGCTCGTGAACAGCCCAAACATGGCGCACCCGATGGCAGCGAGGAAAAAATAGATTGTCAAGATCCATTTTCGTCCTAAGTGATCGGCCAGGTAGCCCTGAGTGATTGAACCGATTCCCGCGATTCCCATCATCACCCCCGTGAAAAGGATGGCGTTGCCGGATCCAAATCCGCGTTCCATCAGGATGGTGGGGCCAAATACCAGTAAAATATAAAACAGGATGAATGCGCCGGTGAGTTGGGCGGCGGCAATGATGCCGCGCGTCACGTAGGGGGGTCTCATCAGCGCGCGCAGTGTAGGCTTGCGAACGGCGCCCTGGTGAATCACCGCCAGCGCGCGCTGATTGATCAGCGTCGTGTCGTGCGGCAATCCGGCCTGTCGTTCCAGTTTTTCAACCAGCCGCGTAACTTCAGCCCGCCGTCCGCGCTTGAGTAAAAAGCGCGGAGATTCCGGCAACCAGAGGGCCAGCGGAATGAGTAAAACGAGCGGTAACCCGCCCAGCAAAAAAGGAATGCGCCAGGAGACGTCAACGGGGAAGGCGTTGATGGCCCAGACTGAGGAAAGACTGGGAATCAGGTAGGCGGCTGTCAATACGCCGTTTGAATAACCGACACTGACGGCCCGTCGTTTGGCGCGTACGAACTCGGCGAGAAACAGGTAGGGCATCGGGAAAATGGCGCCCGCACCGACACCGGCAAGCAGCCGGATGACAAAGAGAAACCAGAAATTCGCGGCGAATGCGCCAAGCACGGTCAGCACCGAAAAACAGGCGATCCCCCCCAGCACCACGGTTCTTCTTCCCAATCTGTCAGCAATGATCCCCGAAGGGATGAGTCCGATGACGATGCCGATTGTGGAGGACACGCCAAGGAGACCCAACTGTGATTTTGAGAGGTGCCAGACGCCTTTCAGTATCGTCATGACAGGTCCGATGATGCCGATGTCAAATGCTTCGGCAATCCAGACAAGGGAGAGCAGCGCGATGATCCAGAAAGCCGTTCGGGTCATCGGCATGCGATCAAGCCGGGCAAGCAGGTTTTCGTCCTGGTACAGTTCCGGTTGCACAAAATATTCCTCCTTCTAAAGAGTATGGTGTGGCGCCGAGACTGGCGCTGGCGCGCCGCCACTGTTACTGGGAGACTCTTGACACGCCGACTTTTAAATGCTTTGGCGTCGCGGATTTCTGACCGACGATATAACTGAGCAAGGGCACGTTGCCGATCAGGCGGGCGATGAAAATGGCGACCCCATAGACCACGGCAATGGTCACCGGCAGCAACAGCAGGCGCACTGTGGCGTTCGGATGGAGGTGATAGATCGCGAGTTCCACGAAGTGCAGGATCAGCGGATGCACAAGAAACACGCCAAATGAAGCTGCCGCCGCGACCTTGACGAAACTCGAAAACCACTGGACTCTTGGCTCCAGGCGGGCTGCCGACCAGCTCATGCCGGCTCGCCAGAGCGCTATGGTGACGGCAAAGCTGAAGGGGATCATCATCGGCTGCAATACCAGCACCGCCATGGTTTCATCCTGGCCCAGAACCAGCCGGTCAAGCGCATAGTGCGCCCACAGCGCAAGCAGTATGACCGTCAGGGCGCCGTATATGAGCTTTGCGTGTTCCAGCACATACGACTTGATCTTTTCGTAATGGACGGCGAACAGCGCCCCTGATATGAACCAGAATTGATATGTGAGCAGGTAGCGGTCGCGGTAATGCAGGAGCAGCGCCAGCCACTGCGGGAAATGCGCGGTGTCCATGTTCTGCAGGATCGCCTTGTTGAACCACATCAGCGCAATCTGCAGTGCGAAACTGCCGACGAACAGCACGGTATGCCAATTTTTCAGCTTCTTGATCATGATTACGAATAACGGGAAAAACAGATACAACTGCATGGATATGACCAAATAATAGAGGTAAAACTGATGGCCGTCGAGCAAGGAGGAGGCGTAGGTGCCCAGCACATTGGGAAGAGTCCACTGCCAGCCTTTCAGATACGTGCCCGAGAACAGGATGTAGATGAGCGTCCAGGCTGCGTATGGAATAAAAATCAGTTTGAAGCGTTTTGACCAGAAAGACGTTGCTTTGAAAGGACGATTGTAGTAGGTGATGAAAAGAACCAGTCCGGTTATGAACATGAACGATTCCCGCGTAAAATGCAGGGCAACGAGGGCGCTTTCGAACCCAATCTCAGTTCCGGACAACGGCGGCGCAAATAAATTGAAAAAAGAGACCACATGAACGCACACTACGCCGAAAATAATAAATGCGCGCATCAGATCTACTTCGTATAGATGCTCTTTCATAGTATTGATCCGCACGCTCACTTCACACTCCCCTCTGAACCTGATGGTAATGGTGAAGCTTTAAAGTTACCTTAAGACGGTCTTTTGCGCCCAGAATGAACGCTGCGGGCCGCTCGTGGAGAAGACCTGGCTTTCTGTTAAGGCGATTTTAAGATTGTTTGGGCAAAATGGAATCAATCTTATCTGATTCCCGGAGATTGGAGCGATGAAGGTGTCCAAGTTAACTGCGCTTCTCAATGAAAGATTGCGTACAGGTACATCCCCGATAGCGCACGACGGTGAACACTGGTTCACACGGGAGCAGGTGTTGCGCGATTTGCATTACGTACACGACGCGTTGCGGACTTCCGGAGTTGCACCGGGTGATCGTGTTGTTCTTGCCCAAGTCAATTCATACGAATTTGTGGTTCTGTATAGTGCTCTTCTGACGTATGGCGCTGTTGTGGTGCCTGTGAATCCAAATATGCCAGTTCCCGAACTGACGGGAGTAGTCAAACGTTCCGAGGCGATAATGGCGTTTGTCGGACCGACGCTTGCCGAAACGCTCAGCGCCGCAGAATTGCCGCAGCGCTTGCGGGTGTTGGCCATCGCATCTGTAAATGCAGAACAGGGTCTGGAACTCTCTCTGGTTGCATCCTCTGGCAATGGGCGGTTGGCGCCCGCAGTAGACACCGCCGTTTTAGCGGACATTGCGGAAACGGATCCTGCTGTGCTGCTGTTCACGTCGGGAACCACAGGTGCTCCCAAAGGCGTGCTGCTCACCCATTTTCAGGTGCACGCCACTGTGCAAAATGTGGTGAATGCACATCAGTTGACCGCTGCGGATGTGAGTTACTGTTTCTTGCCCATGTTTCATATCAACGCGCAGGTTGTCGCTCTGTTATCCACGCTCACAACTGGCGGACGTCTTGTCATCGGGCAGAAATTCAGCGCTTCGCGGTTTTGGCCGACTGTCATTGAACACGGCGTGACGTGGGTTTCCGCCGTGCCAACGGTGATTGCGATCCTGATCAAGGCAGTCGAACGGCCTGCGGTTCCGGCGTCTCTGCGCTTTGTGCGTTCTGCGTCTGCGCCGCTGCCGGCTTTCCATGGGCGGAGATTCGAGGCGCGGTTTGGCGTGCCTGTGATCGAGTCTTACGGATTGACGGAAGCCGCCAGTCAGGTGTGTGTCAATCCACTGCCGCCAGGGAAACATAAATTCGGGTCTGCAGGCGTGCCGTACGGCGTTGAACTGCGTGTGGTGGATGAGTCGGAGAAGGTGTTGCCGGACGGAGATGTCGGCGAAATTGTGATTCGCGGCAGAAGTGTGATCACCGCCTACGCATACGGCGACGAAACGGGCGCGGGTTTTCGCGGAGGCTGGTTTCACACGGGCGATCTGGGTTATATTGATGAGGATGGATACGTATTTATTACCGGACGGAGCAAGGAGATGATCAATCGCGCCGGCCAAAAAATCAGTCCCCGAGAAGTGGAGGAAGTGATTGGCGGGCATGCGGGCGTAAAGGCATGCGCGGTGATTGGGTTGCCGGATGATCTGTACGGCGAACGCGTGGTGGCCTACGTGGTTCCAGAGGAATCGCTGCAGCGTCATGACGAGTCCTTTAAGGAGCAGTTGCGGGCGCTCTGCATCGCGACTATCTCTGCGTACAAGTGCCCCGCAGAATTCCATGTGGTTGAAGAAATTCCTCTGGGTCCCACCGGCAAGATACAACGTCATCGTTTGAAACAGGAGATTATGGCTGTCGGTTACGCAAACTGATTTTGGGGGAATACTGTTGAAGCGTTTGCTTCTGCTGTTGGTACTCTTTGCGATCCCGCTTTTCATCATCGTACGGGTACAGTCCACAGCTGATACGGCGCCATTGCACACGAATGGCTCAGTTTCCAGGCCGTCGTCTGCTCCCCGCAAGGCGGCGACGTCGAAGCATCCGACAGTCAGGGTGATGGTCATCGGTTCGTCTGTCGCTCTGGGGTGGGATGATCCGATTGGCGGGGGATATCTGGCGCGCGCTTTTCGCTCGCTCACTGCGCTTGGCGGCGCGAATTACCAGGTTTTTAATCGGGCGCAGCCAGGCGCAGGGGTGCGGACAATTGCAAACCAGTATCTCGGATGGGTAAAGTCGGTGAAACCGCAGATCGTGGTCATCTCATGGGGGGCGCTCGACGATCTGCATAACAAGACGCCGATCAGCGTGTTTCGGCAGCAGATTCATTGGGAAATACAGAGTGCGCTCACGGCGCATGCCGTTGTTTTTATCGTCACTCCGCCTATCACGAAAGCCTCCTATACGGAATATCCGACGCAAGAACCATTTGTTCTCGACAACGAAATGTATGTGGCCAACAGTTTTCACAGCAATAACGTATATGTATTCGATGTCTTCGACCAGATGAAGGCGTATCTTGTCGCCCATCATCAGACCTATGTACCGTACATGGCAGACGGTTGGCATCCAAACGCAAAAGGACACGCACTGGCCGGCCATCTTCTCTATATGGACATGTTGCGTCAGTTTGGATCCAAAACAGTCACCGTCAGGAATTAGCCCCGCATGATTGGCGTCTTTGGCGTGACTGGCGTCGACAACCTGCGATGGCGCCAGATGAGCAGCGCGGCAACCAGGCAGACCGCCGCTTCAGTCAGGAAGAATTCACGGGGATTTCCCGCTTCGTAAAGCAGGCCGCCAAAGATGTTGCCGAGTACATTGCCGAGCGCCGTGGTCGCTCCAAAGATGCCCTGCCCAGTCGCAAACAGGCGTTTGGGCAGGGCGGTTCTGATATACATCACGCTTGACGTATAAAAGAAACCAAACGATATACCGTGCAGAATCTGCACGGCTATGATCAGGGCGGTCCAGGGCGTAACCGCCACCACCACCCAGCGTACGGCATACGACACCGCCGACAACAGGAGCATGGATCGCGGACCGAAGCGAGTGTACAGCTTGGTGGCAAACGGCATGGTGAAAACCTCGCTGCCCGAAGAGAGGATGTATGCGACAGGCAGCAGTGCTGCGCCTCCCTGCATGCGTGCCATGTATAACGGGAAAAATGTATAGTATGAAGGCATTGTAAGCGCCAGGCACAGGATGATCAGGTAAAAAGGCAGCAGGGGTCTGAGGCTCGCAGTACGACTTTGCGCTGGATCAATTTCAGATGAATCCGCACTGGCGCTGGACAATGAACTGTTTTTTTGGCTGGCGTCGCGGACTGTCCACGAGACCAGAAAGGCGGTCGCCACAAAGGGGGCGTACAGAAGCCACAGTGTGTCAATCGACCCGTGGATTAGAAACGCCGCGACCGACAGGTTGGCCAGTGAAAAGCCGATCGATCCAAAAACGCGCACTCGACCGTAGTCAATCCCGTAATGTTGTACGTAATCGAGTGTGAGATGATCGGCGAGCGGGGCAAATGCGGTCATAAATACTGCGATTGCAGTGAGAATGACCGCGATGGAGAGCGCGGTTGTTGAATGGTAAAGAATGATCACCAGTAAGGGCAGCACCAATAACTGCAAACGCAGCAGAGGCGCCGTTCGGCCTGTGCGGTCAGAGGCTGCGCCCCAAAGCGGAGGCAGGAGGATTCCCACGATCGGACTGATACTGAGCAGCAGCCCGATACGAAGTGGCGAGAAGTGGCGGTGAGCGAGAA